>JAZROS010000163.1:0-1806 GCA_045648825.1 Clostridia bacterium
ATTTGTATCTTCCTTCCTAATTATATACAAAAATTATATAACTTATTAAAATTTTCTGAAAACTCCCACTACCTTGCCGAGAATCTCCACTTCATCTACTATAATAGGCTCCATTGTATCGTTCTCGGGCTGAAGTCTGAAATGGTTTTCTTCCTTATAAAAAGTTTTAACCGTTGCGTCCTCACCGTTAATGAGAGCGACTACAATATCGCCGTTGTCGGCTGTGGACTGTTTTTGTACAATAATCATATCACCGTCAAGAATTGCGGCATTTATCATCGACTCGCCCTCGACCTTAAGCATAAATACGTCCTTGTTTGCGGTAAGTGATGAAGGAATGGGGAAGCTGCCGCTTATATCCTCTACTGCAGTTATTGGAATGCCTGCCGTTATCTTGCCGTATACTGGTACATTGACATAGCTTTCGCTATTTTCCGATACTACCTTTATGGAACGGTTTTTTGCACCCTCTTTAACAATCAGCCCGTGTTGTTCGAGTTTTTTAAGCCTTGCGTGTACGGTAGCTGTTGATGTAAGCCCTGTTTCTGCACATATTTCCCGTACAGACGGCGGAAAGCCGCGTGTTTCAAGCTGACTCTTTATAAATTCGAGAATTTGATAATCCTTTTCGCCCAGCTTTGCCATCTTCTTCCGCTCCTTTCACAAGTAGGGTTCGGCGATTTCCGACAAACCGATAATACCTGCATTACGGCACATCCTAAAGGCTGTGCCCTACCTCTTTATTATATCACCAACGTCTGCTAAAGTCAAACATTACTTGCCTCTTAAGACTTGTTCGAGGTCGGTGTATTCATATTCATTAGCGTTTGATTGAGGCTTTTTAGACTTGCTCTTATGCTTTGTATGCTCCTCCTCGGCGGCGGCTGTTGTGAAAATGCCCTCGCTGTGCCAACGCTCCAAAATCTTGTCCATATACGGAAAGGAGAGTTTGCCCGTTTGCATCAGGCAGTATTCGTGCGAGAGCAATATCATTTCACGGCTCATATTAAATTCGCCCATCCATTTTGAAAAGTACTGCTCCTCGCCATTTGCCAGAGGTCTCCCGCCAATGCCCATTTTGTCGGCTATGTATTTAATATCTTCGTTTTCGCGTTCGCTGTCTCTTAAATATCTGCTTATATCCTCGGGGGTAACAAGCCCTCTTTCGCACCAGGAAAGAGCCACTTTTTCGGCATAGGAAAGCCTTGGTTTTCCCTTTGATACACAGTATTCTATAAGCATCAAAACTGCCTCGGGCGAAAGTCCTAAACCGTCATAAAACCAATATAGAGTTTCCATCTCCGACGGATTAAGCGGCTTTTGCAAAAGCTCCTCCGAAACAGCCAGCATATCCCTAAGCGCTGGAATTGCAATTACTGCATCGCTGATTTGAGAAGCGGTGTAATCGCTCTTTTTTACCGAGATGTGAGTATCCTCTGTATGCACGGGTGCTGTGGGGATGTCTGATTGCACGGTTTGGGCTTTGCCAAACTGAATTGTACCGTTGTCTTCCGAAAGAACGCCCTGCTCTGTCCAGTATCTTACAGCATTTATAACATCGCTTTCAAGCATAGAAAGAGCATCTGCAATTACAGAGTACTCGCAAGAAGTACCAGAAAGTGCAAGTATATATAAGTACACTTTGACATATGCCGCATTTGCAGGGGGCATTTTGTTAAGGATAAAATCCTTCTCCAACATTATAAAGTCGGGAGCTTTACTGATAAAAGGCATAACAATTCTCCTCTAATGAAAAATTTTCCTCTCAAATCTGAAAAAAATTCAATATGCCTGTTGACATATTGA
>JAZROS010000164.1:0-5639 GCA_045648825.1 Clostridia bacterium
AAGCTGTTTCTGACCGCCAGAAAGGTCGGAGGTGTTCTTATAAAACCAGTCTTGTATTCCGAAAAAGGATGCACACTCTGCCACACGGAGTCTTATTTCTTTGCTGTTTAAGCCTAAGTTTTCAAGTCCGAAGGCAAGCTCGTGCCATACCTTATCACACACAATCTGCGATTCGGGGTCCTGAAGTAAAAAGCCGATTTTACTGCTACTTTCCCTGTCCGATATACTATCAATATTCTGACCGAAAAAAAGTATATTTCCGTTTTTTTCTCCAAATGGGGAAATCTGTGGTTTTAAGAGTCTTAAAAGAGTTGTTTTACCGCAACCTGACCTGCCGCAAATGGTAATAAATTCTCCGCTCTTTACCGAAAAGCTGATATTCTTTATTGCTTTTTTGTCAGATTCAGGATAGCTGAACGTCAAATTTTCGACCTTAAATATTTCCATCTTATCACCTCCACCCCTTCAATCACCAAAGGCATAACTGCTATCAGAAAAAATGCCGTATATATGCTTACACCATATAGTGTTAAATCTTTATAAGCTATGCTGGGATAAAACTCAAATTGTAAGCTGTCCTTACCGAGCAAAATATATACCGATAGCACGGCTATGTATATAACCTCTATCAAGTCCCTCAGAGTAAAACGAAAAACTGCATACGACGTTCGTTTCCCCGTCCCAAATCCTCGGGCTTTCATACTGTCGGCAGTTTCCACCGACCCCTCAATCGCCCACGTGGTAACCGCCGAAACCACCAATGATGCGCCCTTTATTTTATTTGTTTTTCTGCCAGACGCCTTCTGCGCATTTGATACAGATATGAGTTGTTTTTTAAGCCTTGGCACAAACCTTAGCACCATTGAGAATATCAGCGATAAAGACGGCAGTATTTTCCCAAAAATACATAGAATTTTATCACTTGTCATAATTTCCGAGAAGGATTGAAACCACCATATAACCGCCGCAATCATCAAAGCAGCTGCCACACCATACAAAAAAGCTTCCATTGTAACAGGATTTCCGTTAGGAAAATAAGTCAAAATGGTAACACCCCTATGATTAAAAAGCACATTTATAACCGCCGCCAAGACGGAAACGGGCAATATAAATGCAAGACTTTTTACCGCTCTTTTTCCTCCAGTTAAGATAAGCATATAAAAAAATGATGTTATAATTGAAATACCAAGCAAAACAGGGTGCATAAAAAACACCGTAAAGAATATAACGGCAATAAAATATATTAGGTTTACTACAGGATGTCGTCGTGAAAATTCCATACCTTACCTCAATCAATTATATTTCCAATATCTTTGCCCAAATCACAGCTGTAAAGCCACTCCACAATGTCCCCGTCTTTCAAAAATACCTCCGAGCAGCTTCTTTGTTCAAACTCACCGTTTACCCTGTACATCCAGCCCGATAACTCTCCTAAGTCAAATTCATACAGATTGTTTATCCCTTCGATATATGCACTGTTGTAAACGGGTGTTTTTGAGAATTCCAAATGTATGCCATTTTCCTTCATAGTACGGAGTAAAAGGTCAAACACACTCTCGCCCTCAGTTATCTCCACCCGACTCTCAGGGAAAATTACGCCGTTTTCGGGAACTACCGTTACAGGCGAAAGCTTGTCCATATTATCAAAGACTGTATCACATCGGACAGATAATGTGCAATAATACTTTTTCTCCTCTGCCTTTTCCGCCTGTACTGCAACAGGCTTTTCCGTCGGTGTTGCTTCAGGCGTGGGACTCAGTACAGGCTTTGCCTCAGGTGTTACCTCCGCAACAACTTCAGGGGTCGGGTCGGCTACGCATATTATTTCTTCCGTCTTGTTTGAATTACAGGCAGTAACAGCAAGAATAATTGCTGTTACTGCCAAAAGCTTTAACTTTTTTATCATTTTTCTACCCTTTCAAGCAGATTATAAACCATATTCGCCATTTCTGCTCTTGTCAGTTCTTCTTTCGGACGAAGTCCGTTATCTGTATCAATAATTTCATTTTCAACACAAAATCCTACCGCATCTTTTGCCCACGAAGATACCTCTTTGTCTTCGGAGTGGCTTGCATCCGTTTCAATACCTAAAAGTTCAGCCGAGCGACTTACAAATGCCATACCCTCTTCACGTGTAACATTGCCGTCCGGGTTAAATAAAGCATCAGAAATTCCCATCACAATTTTATGCTTGTATGCCGCCGCCACCTTTTCGTAGTACCAGGCATTTTCCTTTACATCTTCAAATATATCCGCTCTATCCATTTCAAGTCCTAATGCTATTACAATTATAGTCGCACATTCTGCTCTTGTCAATCTTCCCTCAGGTAAAAATGTTCCATCACCGCAGCCGTTTATTATTTTGCGTTTTGCAAGGCTTTCGATTTTTTCCTGATACTTGTGAGCTGTAATATCAGAGAAAATACCCTCTCCTCGCATATCAAACAAGGTGTTTTTTTCGTCTGCTGCTCTTTTTGCAGCTACTATTGCATAGAAGCACTGTTCAGTAGTCATAAGACTAACGTCCTCGCCCTTTTTGTGAGAAAAGCCCTCGTCTTCTTTATAATATTCCATCATTTTATCTATCAGACTGTTAAACCGCTCGTCTTCAAGACTTATACCAAGCTCACAGAGTGCAACTATCATCTGCGCATAGCTTTCTGCACTTTCAGGCTTTGCTTTTGCCAGGAATTCTACACCTTTGTTAGTCGCGTCCGAAGTCTTTTCCTCGTGTTTTGAAAGAGCGGTAAGCACCATCGCCGTAACATCAGGATCTGAAACATCTCCGTTTAAAGCCCATCCGCCATCGGATAACTGTTTGTCCAGAATGTAGTCAACATATTTTTCCGCAACAGCTTCATCATATAAGTCAAGAGCAATAAGTGCCCACACTGCACCATTTATCCCCTGAGATACCGTTTTGTCGTAATCTTCAAGCGGCAACAAAAGGTCATAGCCTTCAACATTCCTTGCCGATTTTCCGATTGCTGTCAAGGCTGTTATTACACGTGAATATTCGGTGTTCTTTCTTTTATTTAAAATACCGTCTTTTTCTTTAATATAAGTACAAATATTTTTATAATAAAGGTCTGCCGTTTGTCTTTCTATGCCCTTACTGCTTCTTGCAAGCCCCAACACCGACCATTCTCCGCCAACAGAGGAAATAGTAGGATTTGTTACCTTTTCCGTTATAATGTTGTATATTTCACTCTCCAATGCTGCAAGGTCTATCTCCGCTTTTTCCTCCGTTTTTACAGACGGAAGACTGCCACCTCTTATACTATTATCGCCAATATCCTCGCCAAGCTGACAGCTAAACTGCCATTTTATTTTATCTCCATTATTTACAAGTGCGTCCGATGCTCCTACCGAAAGAAAACTGCCGTTTGAGGATACCATCCAACCCGAAAGACTTCCTCCATCTCCCTGACCAAAGGAAGAAACCTCATAGCCATCAGAAAGTTTGAAGTCCTCTATTGCCGAGAGGTAGAAATTTTCATCAACCGTTCCTGATATATCATATCCTATATCTAAGGCATCAAGAAGTCTTACCGTTACATCGGCAATGCTGTCGCCTGTGGTGTATGGAACTCTTGTAGGTGAAACGATAACACCGAGCGCTGTGTCAAAATCACAGTCCCCTGTCCTCTTTCCCTTATCGGTAAAACTTACCGTTACAAAGCCGTCGGCTTCATAGCTGTCAAATTCGGATATGGTAGTACCATAAAAGCTTGTTGTGTGAGTTTTATTTATCCCTGACGGCAGAAGGGTTCCGCCTCCTTCATCTTCGTCATCGTCTTCATTATCTTCCCCGTCATCACCGCCATCGTCTGATGTTGTAACAACAGGGATTTCAATATCGGGTAGATTTATAACATCAATAGTACCGCTCGAAGCACTAATGTCTGACGGAACACCTTCGTCGGTGAGATTTCTGTGTTCACCAAATACCGAGCCGAATACGCTGTTTTCACCTGTAATTTTCCCGTTTGTAAGGGTGATTTTTTGTGTTGCATTCTGAGGTATGGTAAAACTAATTTCATTGCAATCCTTTTCGTTAAGGAAGTAGTCCGTACCTGAACTTGAAACTATGTCTTCTCCCAGCGAATAGCTTACAACAATTCCCGGCATACCCCAATCGGGATAATAAAAAGGATTATAAAGAGCCGCCATTTTTGGAACAGGCTGATATATGTTCTCAAAGCTTAGTGTTATCTCTCCGCCTGCAACTGCCTCTCCCTCAATTTGAGGCACCAGCTTTGCACCCTTTACCACACAAAAATCGGTCTTTTCGCCGTCTGTTATCTTCAGAATGTTGTTTCCGTGATAAATTTCGGCCTTACCGTTCTCCGCATCAATCCACTCTCCGAGTGTACCATTTGATATTTTAGCAGTCTGAGCAGTAAGGGTGGAATCAATTTCAAGCGTACCCTTGTCGCCTGTAAAATAAAGGGTGTCATATTCGTTGTCCCAAGAAATACAGTCTATATCGCCATAGCTCTCACCTACCGTTATAACGGCAATTCCGTTTCTGTCTGTGCTTGCAGGATATATTCCGTCAACATATATCGCATCACAGCTTACCTCTACTATTGCAACGCCCTCCGACTTAGCAGTGATTTCCGCTTTGTTATCTCCTGCGTTGCCGTTATCTGATGTCGTAATTTCTATTACATCTGAGCCACTTAGGATAGTATAATTGAAATCAGGCTCAATCATAATATTTGATATTGTGTCATTTACTATCTGCCATGGTGCACGGTAGGCTCTTAATGTAAAGCTTTCATCTACATTAAGGGATATTTTGTTCCGTTCATTGATATTGAGCAAAATTCCTGCATTGTAACCCTCTCTCAAGGTGTCCGTTTTTTCTGCAAGGTCTACAACTACTCTTTCTGTTTCGCCATTAAGGTATCCCGATTCGGTCATCAAGCCGTCTTTGGATACACGGTAGCTCATATTTGATGTCGGTGCAATATCATATATGTAGTCGATCGTTCCGTCATCAAGAGTTACGGTACTGTTTTGTTCAATTTTAACAGTTTTGTAGTTTGCCTCCTGATTATAAACACTTACCTCCGCGCCCTCAGGAGCGTTAACAGTAAAGCTATTGGCAGCATAAGTGTGCGGCATTAAACCGAAAGTGATTGCCCAAACAAGCATCAGCGTGATGAGTTTTCTTTTCATTTGTTTTTCTTCCTTTCCAAACATATAATTATAATCTGAAAGAAATTTTCGCAAATTGTTGTTCTTAAACAGCGACAGCGTACTTGTGTACTCCGAGCTGCGAAATGCAGTAAGATGCAAAATTTATTCAGATTGTCTGCCGCAACAAAAAAAGCTGCGGCAATATATTGCCACAGCTGAGTTTTCCTGTGTATTCCGCAATCTTCACACACCAAAAAAGCACCGAAATATTCGGATAGTAAAGAACTACCGTTTCTTTACCAAATGGTATTTTGCAAAACGGCATCAATGCAGGTCTTCCGACTCACGCTCTTGCAAATATGCACCTTAGTCAAGCCTTCTCAGTTTCCCAATGACCGACTTTCGTCAAAGACCAAGGTATCAAGCGCACACGGCGACAGTTATCGTTCGGGATTTGCACCCGATTCCCTTTTCACCGACTAAGGCTTTTT
>JAZROS010000165.1:0-3478 GCA_045648825.1 Clostridia bacterium
GTATCACAGCGATGCGGCACATAGAGTTGATGCTGTTTTGGCAGGTATAAATCTTCTCGCACCGCCGATAAATACGGGCGGAGAAACACCGCCACAGTATGCCCAAAGGTTGAAAACGGAGTGTGAGGTACTGCGGCAGGAAGATTTAAAATGCGAACAGCGGCTTAAAGAGCTTGCTAAAAGCAAGGATAAGATAGAGCTATTCTATGACAAGCTTTCACTAAGGCGTGATAAATATCAAACTCTTGCGAGGATAGGAATTACAGAAAATGCGTTTTTTGTTACAGGATATATTCCTGAAAAGATAGGCGAGAAGCTGTTGTTGGAGCTTGATAAACAATTTGAGCTTTCGGCAGAAATTATAGAGCCGACAGAGGACGAGGATGTCCCGAAGGTGTTTGAGAATAATGCTCTTGTAACTCCTGTAGAGGGAATTACATCCGATTACTCGATGCCGTCATCGCACGACATTGACCCAAATCCAATTATGGCATTCTTTTACTACTTCTTTTTCGGTATGATGTTCTCCGATGCGGGATATGGACTCTTGCTTATGATAGTATGTGGTCTGTTGGGCTTTGGGAACCTTCTCGAAAAGGAGAAGCGCAGAGCGTATAAGATGTTCTTCTTCTGCGGAGTGTCCACTACCTTCTGGGGAATAATGTACGGCAGCTTTTTCGGCGATATGATTGCTACAGTATCAAAGACGTTCGGCGACGGCTCGGTTGCCTTTACACCGATTTTGATGGATCCGGTTAAAAAGCCTCTTGAGCTTCTTATTATGAGTGTTGGATTCGGTCTTGTTCACATATTGACGGCTATCGCGGTCAAGTTCTATATGACGTGGCGAGACGGCGATAAGTTTGCGGCTATATGCGACTCGGGTTTCTGGTTCTTGTTGCTCTTTAGCATAGCAATTTTTGCGGCAGGAATGGCACTTGGTATAGGAATTGTAGGAACTGTGGGTATGTATCTGCTTATTGCAGCTGCGGCGGGACTTATTCTGACGCAGGGCAGAAATCAGAAAAATCCGATTATGAAGTTTTTTGGCGGAATTTTGAGTCTTTATGACATTACAAGCTATGTAGGTGATATTCTCTCCTATTCAAGACTTATGGCATTAGGTCTTGCGACGGGCGTTATAGCATCGGTTATAAATGTCCTTGGCTCGCTAGGCGGAAATTCAATAGTGGGACTTATAGCATTTATAGTAATTTCAATTTTTGGACACGCACTAAACTTTGCCATAAATATGCTTGGTGCGTATGTTCATACAAATCGTCTGCAGTATGTGGAATTCTACCAGAAGTTCTACGAGGGCGGCGGCAGAAGATATAAGCCGTTTGGCTTTAATACAAAATATTACAAATTTAAAAATTAAATTTTCAAATACGAAAGGATAGGTAAAAATGATGAATTTAGGTATGTTTTTTGCACTTTTGGGAGTAGCGGCAGCAGTCGTTTTATCAGGTATGGGTTCTTCAAAGGGCGTTGGTATGGCATCAGAGGCTGCATCTGCAGTTATTTCCGATGACCCGAGTAAGTTCGGTAAGCTTCTCGTTTTGCAGCTTCTGCCGGGCACACAGGGACTTTACGGTCTTATTGTCGGTGTTATGGTACTTCTTAACGTTGGTATTCTTGGCGGAGAGCCTGTAACGGATACAATAGTAGGCTTGCAGTATTTAATAGGTTGTCTTCCGATTGCACTTTCAGGCTATTTTTCAGCAAAATCACAGGGCAGAGTTTGTACCACAGGTGTAAATCTTGTAGCAAAGCGTCCCGAAGAAAGCTCAAAGGCAATCGTATCTGCATCACTTATCGAGCTTTATGCACTTTTGGGCTTCATTGTATCATTCCTTGTAGTCATCAACATCTAAAATGGTTAAATTTCCGCATCTCACCATTTTTCGCACCTCGAAGTACCAACGTACATCGTCGGTGTTCAAAATGGCAATCTGCGAAAATTTTCCGCATCTCACCATTTTACACCTAAAAGTATGATGAAATTTTGTGGAAATTAAGGTGTTTTGTACAAGGTACGATGAAAGGAATGAGCTAAAATGGCAGGATTAGAGCTAATTACAGGAAAAATAATCTCCGATGCCGTTATGGCTGCGGAGAGAAAGAAAGCCGCCGCCCTCGAAGTTGCTGAGGGTATAAAGGCGGAGTACCGTGCCGAAGAAGAAAAAGTAAAAGCTAAAGTAGGCGAGGATATAGCCGCTATAAAAGAGCAGGCAGAAGAGAACTCAAAGGCTTTACTTCACGCAAAGGAACGTGAGGCACTTTTGGCTACGGAAAACGCAGTAGTAGCAGAGATAATCAAAGAAGCAAAGGCTCGTATTACGAACCTTGCTACTGATGAATATTTCGCATTGCTGACAGAAATTTATAGGAATAATGCCGAGGATATGGAGGGAGAAATTCTCCTATCTGCTGAGGATAAAAAGAATATGCCGAAGGACTTTATTGACAGCTTGTCAAAAATTAAGGGCAAGGTTACATTATCCCAAGAGGATTTGGGTAAAAAGGGATTTGTTGTCCGTTACGGCAGAGTTGAACTTAATTGCACATTTGATGCGATTTTTGAGGATAAGTATAATATGTTTTCCGATATTGCATCGGCGTGCTGTAAGGAGTGAATTGCGTGAAGGACGTTGAGTACGCATATGCCGTGGCATATATCAAAATTCTTGAGAATAAAATGCTGACTCGTACCGATATTGAAGCTTTAATAGCTGCGGAGAATATGGCGGCTTCAAGACGAATTCTGACCGACCGAGGCTGGACAGGCGATACGGTTGACGAGCTTGCAAAAAATGAACTTAAAAGGGCATGGGACACAGCTTATGAGGTATGTGATGATGATACTCCAATCGACCTTTTGCTCTGGGAAAATGATTTCCATAATCTAAAGACAATATTAAAATCCAAGGTGGCAAAGGCAGACTGGACCAAAATGGTATTGACTCCGTCTGATGTTGAGCCACAGGTTATATCTGACAGCTTTGCAAACGGTGATTATTCTGAGTTGCCGGACTTTCTGTCAGAGGTCGCAGAGGAAGCATATAAAATTCTCACCACTACTATGGACGGACAGCTTATGGAAATATATGTGGACAGGGAAGAACAGAAAGCACTTTTAAAACGTGCAAGGGAAGAAAAGGACGAATTTTTAATTGGCTGGGCACAACTTTTGATAAAGCTTAATAATATGAAAACTGCATGGAGATGCAAGAAATCTTTTAAGTCAAGCGAGTTTGTAGAAAAGGCGCTTGTACCTGATGATAGCTCGTACAAAAGACTCATTGAGACGGATAGTGTGGAGTCGGTTATTGATACTATAAAGTATGAATTTAACGATGCTGATACCTCGACACTTGGTGCCTTTGAGCGTTGGTGTGATAATAAGCGTCTTTCATATGTTAAGGGCGCAAAGGCGGAAAGCTTTGGCTTTAGACCGATTATGGCATTTTTAATC
>JAZROS010000166.1:0-4559 GCA_045648825.1 Clostridia bacterium
ATTGTAAAATGGAGCGAAGATCCGGCAGAATTTATCGCTGCAAGCTTAAGTCCTTCAAAGGTGCTTAATGTAGAGATAAATTATGACGAAAAATCAGCCAAGGTAACCGTTCCGGAAAATCAGCTTTCGCTCGCAATCGGAAAATCAGGTCAGAATGTAAGACTTGCTGCAAGGTTAACAGGTTGGAAGATAGATATTTCTGCTGAATAATTTTCAATGTAGAACATATAAAAGGAAGTGAAAGAGTAATGGCACACGAGCCGGAAAGAATGTGTATAGGCTGTCGGAAAAAGACGGCAAAAAAAGACCTTATCCGTCTTGTGAAAGAGGATGATAACATAATCCTCGACAAAAGAGGTAATGCTCTTGCAAGAGGCGTATATATCTGCAAGAGTGAGGAATGTATCATTCTTGCCCGTAAAAAGAAAGCTCTTTCACGGCAGTTTAAGCAGAATGTAGCGGATAGTGTATATGAGCAGCTGATAAAGGAGCTTAAAGATGGATAAAATACTTGGACTTATAGGCCTTGCAAAGAGAGCCGGACGGATAACTGCCGGCAGCGAGCTTTGTGAGGACGCAATAAGACGCGGCGTTTCAAAGCTCATAATAATTGCTGACGATATTTCAGACAATGGACGAAAAGCAATTTGTGATTGTTGCAAACACTATCGAGTCAAACATATAACATATGCCAAAAAGACGGATTTGGGCACTGCGGTTGGCAGTGAAATCCGTGCAGTTATTTCTATAAATGACGAGGGCTTTGCCCGTGCGATTGAAGAAAAAATCACCGCGATAAGCGAAGAAAGGAAGGGTTAGTTTATGGCGATATTACAACCAAAGGTTGCTGAAATTGCAAAGGATTTAAAACTTACAAGTGCAGAGATTGTTGAGGCACTTGCAAAAATGGGACATATTATTAAGAATTCATCTGTTCAGCTCGATGAAGAACAGCTTGGTATAATTTTTGATATTTTTACAAATATGTATGATATGGGCGATGAGCCTATTGAGAAACCGAAACGTGCTCCTAAGCCTAAAAAGGCAGAAAAGCCCGTAGAGGCTAAAAAGGAAGAAAAGGCAGAAGCACCTGTAAAGCCTGATAAGACAGAAAAGCCTGCTAAAAAGGAAGAAAAGAAAGAGGAGAAAAAGCCTGCAGCTGCAAAGAAAGCTCCGCCTGCACCTCTTAAGAAAAAGAAGGAGGAGCCTGTAAGGGTTGCAGAGGAAATCTCTGACGAAGACCTTGTAATCAAGACCGAGCAGACTTCAAGATATGTTGATACACGCACATCTACTGTTGAGCTTGAAACAATAGAAACACGTGAACGTCTTGAGGATATGGTCGGAGACAATATTCACAAGGACGATGACAGGTCAAAACGTAAAAAGAAATCTAACAAGGAACGTACCAATATAAAGGAACAGCCGCAAAAGCAGGCGAAGCCTGAGCCGAAGCCTAAGAAAGAGGAGCCGAAATCTGTTGAAATTCCCGAAACTATCACAGTAGGCGAGTTTGCACAGAAAATACAAAAGGGTGCGGCAGAAATCATTAAAAAGCTTATGATGCTTGGCGTAATGGCGACTGTAAACCAGTCTATTGACTTTGAAACAGCTCAGCTTATTGCAGCAGATTTTGATATTGAGGTTACTCAGGAAATTATTCTTACAAAAGAGGATATTCTGTTCCAGGAGGAAGAGGATAAGATAGAGGATTTACTCCCACGTCCGCCGGTAGTTGTTGTTATGGGACACGTTGACCACGGTAAGACTTCGCTCCTTGACGCAATTCGTGATACATCGGTTGCATCAGGTGAGGCAGGCGGAATTACACAGCACATAGGTGCTTATAGTGTAAGACTTAATGACCGTGATATTACATTCCTTGATACACCCGGACACGAAGCATTTACCACAATGCGTGCAAGAGGTGCTCAGGTAACAGACGTTGCTATACTTGTAGTTGCTGCAGACGACGGTATTATGCCACAGACAATAGAGGCTATAAACCACGCAAAAGCAGCCGGTGTAACAATCGTTGTTGCAATCAATAAGATTGATAAAGAAGGCGCAAACGCAGAACGTGTTAAGCAGATGCTGGTAGAATATGAGCTTGTACCTGAGGAGTGGGGCGGCGATACTGTTTGTGTTGAGGTTTCTGCAAAACAGAGAATTAACATAGACGGACTTTTGGAGATGGTACTCCTTGTTGCTGATATGAAGGAGCTTAAGGCTAACCCCAACAAGCCTGCTAAGGGAGCAGTTATTGAGGCTCAGGTTGATAAGGGCAGAGGTCCTGTTGCAACTGTACTCGTTCAGGAGGGTACTCTTAATGTTGGAGATATTGTTATTGCAGGAACAGCTGTTGGCCACGTTCGTGCGATGGTAAACGATAAGGGCAGACGTGTAAAAACTGCAGGTCCTGCTACACCGGTCGAAATTCTCGGACTTTCCGAGGTGCCTGCAGGCGGTGATAAGTTCAATGTTGTAAAGGATGAAAAGCTTGCCAAAGACGTTGCCGAGGCAAGAAGACACGAGCAGAAGGAATCGCTCTTTAATCAGACTGTCAAGGTATCTCTCGATAACCTCTTCTCGCAGATTGACGAAGGTAATATGAAGGAGCTTAACGTAATCGTCAAGGCTGACGTACAAGGCTCTGTTGAGGCTGTTAAGCAGTCTTTGGAAAAGCTTTCAAACGACGAGGTAAGAGTTCGTGCAATTCACTGCGGTGTCGGTGCGGTTAACGAATCTGACGTAATGCTTGCTAACGCATCAAATGCAATTATTGTCGGCTTTAACGTGCGTCCTGACGCAGGTGCATCTGCAGCTGCAGAGCGTCAGGAGGTAGACATAAGACTCTACCGTGTAATCTATCAGGCAATCGAGGAAATAGAGGCTGCTATGAAGGGTATGTTAGACCCTGAGTTTAAGGAAGTGCTGTTAGGTCATGCAGAAGTTCGTCAGACCTTTAAGGTATCTGGTGTCGGCACTATTGCAGGTTCGTATGTAACTGATGGTAAGATTACCAGAAATGCTGAGGTAAGAGTTGTAAGAAACGGTATCGTTGTATTTGAGGGCAAGCTTGCCGGTCTTAAGAGATTTAAGGATGATGCAAAAGAGGTTCTTGAGAACTTTGAATGTGGTATCACTATCGAAAACTTCAATGATGTTAAAGAGGGCGATGTTATCGAGTGCTACGAAATGCAAGAAATAGAAAGAGTTTAATTTTGTCAGAAAGGAAATACTATGGCAAAAGAAAGAATAAATAAAATAAACGAGGAAATGCACCGTGTCCTTGCGGAAATTATCCGAGAGCTTAAGGATACGAGAATTCCTTTAATGACAAGTGTTGTCGCTGTTTCGGTTACAAATGACCTTTCTTATGCAAAGGTGTTTGTAAGTGTGATGGGCGACGAGGAAACACAAAAACGTGCCCTTCAGGGACTAAAGTCTGCGGCGGGCTATGTTCGCCGTGAGGTTGGAAGAAGAATAGACATCCGACACACCCCTGAAATCATCTTTGAGCTTGACCGCTCGATAGAGCACGGTGCGTATATCAACAAAATTATTTCGGAGCTTTAATGCTATGAAGAAATTATCTAAAGTTATACAAAAATCCGATAGAATAGCAATTCTTGGTCATATAAGCGAGGATGCCGACTCGGTCGGCAGCTCGCTTGCAATGAAACGAGTACTTAGTAATATGGGCAAAAAAGCCGATGTTATTTTTAGTGCGCCTCTTGAAAGAAGACTGGGCTTTATCGGTGCAGAGGGACTGTTTTTGGATGATGTAAAGGAAGAATATGACCTTTGTATTTGCCTTGACTGCGGTGATATTGGAAGGCTTGGCGAGAGAAAGGCTGTTTTTGACAGTGCAAAGGCTACTGTTTCCATTGACCATCATATAACAAACACCAACTTTGCAGACGAAAACTATGTCGTTGCAGATGCCTGTGCAACAGGAGAGATTCTTTTCGATGTGTTCGGCGCGATTGGTGCTGAAATTGATAAAAAAACAGCGGAGTATCTGTTTATTGCGATTGCATCAGATTCGGGCAGCTTTAAGTATTCAAACGTCAGTCCTAAGACTATGCGTATCACTGCAGAGCTTTTGGAAAAGGGTATTGATAACGCATATATTTCAAGAATGTTATTTGATACCGAGACGGAAAAAACAATGCATTTTAAAGGCGAATTGATGAGCCGTGTGGAAACTTGTTTTGACGGCAGATTGAGTCTTATCGGTGTCAGAAATAACGATTTTGAAAAGTTTGGCGTTGAAGAAAAGGATATGGGCGATATTGTTAATATTGCAAGAATGGTTGACGGCTGTGAAATTGCCGTATCTATCCGTGAAACTATTGACAAAATAAAACTATCCTTCCGCTCTAACGGAAAATATGATGTTGGCGCTCTTGCCCAGAAATTTGGTGGCGGGGGTCATACTATGGCGAGTGGTGCATCGGTAGCTGATATCAGCTTCGAAGAAGTGAAGGATAAAGTAATAAAAGTTTCTGGAGAAATATTTGATGATTGAGTACGATAAGGATGCGATAGTATAT
>JAZROS010000167.1:0-10331 GCA_045648825.1 Clostridia bacterium
ATAGCTTATGTAGTATAATAGAATAGTATAAGTGTATGCCGCTTTTATAAAGCGGAGAAGGAGAAAAAAATGCCAAGAAAAAAGCAAGACTACGGCAACGAATCTATTTCCAGCTTAAAGGGTGCAGACAGAGTAAGAAAACGTCCCGGTGTAATCTTTGGCTCTGACGGCTTGGAGGGCTGTGAGCATTCATTTTTCGAGATATTATCAAACTCTATTGACGAGGCTCGTGAGGGCTATGGTAAGGAGATAGAGGTTACAAGGTTTTTAGACGGTTCTATTGAAGTAAGGGACTACGGCAGAGGTATTCCTCTTGACTATAACGAAAAAGAGGGCAGATACAACTGGGATTTGGTTTACTGTGAGCTTTATGCAGGTGGTAAATATAACAACAACTCCGCTGACGGTATGTACGAGTATTCGCTTGGTTTAAACGGACTTGGTGCTTGTGCTACGCAGTATTCGTCCGAGTATATGGATGTTGAGGTTATAAGGGATGGCACAAAATATACCCTTCACTTTGAAAAGGGACAAAATATTGGCGGGCTAAAAAAAGAGCCTGCTCCAACTCGTGCAAAAACAGGCTCGGTTCAGAGATGGAAGCCTGATTTGGATGTATTTACCGATATAAATATTCCTGTGGAGTATTTCCACGATACGCTCCGCCGTCAGTCTATGACAAATGCAGGGATTAAATTCACGCTCTTTAACGAAACAGAAAATGGAATGGAGCTGTTTGAATACTATTACGAGAAAGGTATAGTTGACTATCTTTCCGAGAATGTGGGTGAGGACGGCTTTACCACCATTGAGGTATGGGACGCAGAGCGAAAGGGCAGAGACCGTGAGGACCAGCCTGAATACCGCCTTAAGATGCAGATTGCATTTTGCTTCTCCAACAAGGTGAATATGACCGAATACTACCATAACTCAAGCTGGCTTGAGCATGGCGGTGCGCCCGACAAGGCTGTTAAAAATGCCTTTGTCTATGCGATTGACCAGTATCTTAAAAACAACAACAAATATAAAAAGAACGACTCAAAAATTACCTTTGTCGATGTTGCGGATTGCTTAGCGCTTGTAATTAACTCCTTCTCAACACAGACAAGCTACGAAAACCAGACAAAGAAATCTATTACAAATAAGTTCATTCAGGAGGCGATGACCGAATTTTTACGTCATCAGCTTGAAGTTTACTTTATCGAAAACCGTGCCGATGCAGAAAAGATTGCAAATCAGGTGCTTGTAAATAAGCAAAGCCGTGAGAATGCCGATAAGGTAAGAATAGATGTAAAGAAAAAGCTTACAGGTACAATGGACGTTACAAACAGAGTCAAGAAGTTTGTTGACTGCCGTTCCAAAGATGTAACTGAGCGTGAGGTTTATATAGTAGAGGGCGACTCGGCTTTGGGTTCTTGTAAGCTTGCGAGAAATCCTGAGTTTCAGGCGATTATGCCAATCAGAGGTAAGATTTTAAACTGCTTAAAGGCTGACTATGCGCAGATTTTCAAAAGCGATATTATTCTTGACCTTGTGCGTGTTTTGGGTTGCGGTATTGAGATAAAGACCAAGCACAACAAGAATATTGAAACCTTTAGCTTAGATAATTTAAGATGGGACAAGGTTATTATCTGTACCGATGCCGACGTGGACGGATTTCAGATAAGGACTCTTGTGCTTACAATGATTTACCGCCTGATGCCGACTCTTATTGATGTGGGCAAGGTTTATATAGCAGAATCTCCGCTCTATGAGATTGAGATTACAAAGGGCAAAAGAAAGGGCGAACAGCTTTTTGCCTACACCGATCAGGAAAAGGAACAGATTATTGCAAAGCTTACCGAAGACGGATTAAGCAAGAGCCACGATGACTTTGACATTAAACGAAGCAAGGGACTTGGTGAAAATCAGGCGGATATGATGAGCCTTACCACAATGCACCCTGCAACAAGGCGCCTTATCCGTGTAACACCCGAGAATGTGGAAAGAACAGCGCAGATGTTTGATATTCTTCTGGGTAATAACTTAGAAAGCCGTAAGGAATACATTACCTTAAACGGCGCAAAATATATGGAAATGCTTGACGTAATGTAAGAAAGGGGGCATTGTGCAAATGGCAAGAAAGAAAGAGCCGGAAAAAGAGAATAATTATGTGCCTGCCCCTATAGCGGAGCAGCCTATAACAGAAACACTTGAAACAAACTATATGCCCTATGCGATGAGTGTCATCATATCCCGTGCAATTCCCGAGATTGACGGATTGAAGCCGTCGCACAGAAAGCTACTTTATACTATGTATAAGATGGGGCTTTTGGGCGGAAAGCTTACCAAGTCTGCCAATATAGTCGGACAGACGATGAAACTGAATCCTCACGGCGATCAGGCGATTTATGCTACAATGGTACGTCTTACCGAGGGTAATCAGACTCTCCTTTTGCCTCTTATAGAGTCAAAGGGTAACTTCGGTAAGCAGTATTCGAGGGATATGGCTTATGCTGCTGCACGTTATACCGAGGCAAGACTTGCCCCTGTTTGTAGTGAGCTTTTTACCGACATAAACAAGAATACAGTTAAATTTGTAGACAGCTATGACGGCGAGATGCAGGAGCCGACACTTTTGCCTGTATCCTTCCCGAACATACTTGTAAACCCCAATTTAGGTATCGCAGTAGGTATGGCAAGTAATATATGCTCGTTTAATCTTACCGAGGTTTGCAACGCTACAATAGCATATTTAAAGGACCCGAAAACTGATATTATGGAGTATATGCCTGCACCCGATTTCCCTTTGGGCGGTAATATTATCTATGACGAAGCTCAGATGCGCGAAATCTACGAAACGGGCAGGGGCAGTTTTAAAATGCGTGCCGAGTACACCTATGACAAAAAGAATAACTGTATCGAGGTAACGGAAATTCCTTATTCTACTACAGTTGAGGCTATTATAGAAAAGCTTTTGGAGCTTATAAAGGCTAATAAGCTTAAGGAAATATCCGATGTCCGTGATGAAACGGGACTTGAGGGCTTTAAGCTTACAATAGATTTAAAGAGAAACACAAATCCTGATGATTTGATGCTTAAGCTCTTTAAAATGACACCGCTTGAGGACAGCTTTGGCTGTAACTTTAACGTACTTATTGAAAACACGCCCAAGGTTTTGGGTGTTCGTGATATAATAGCTGAGTGGGTAGAGTTTCGTATGGGCTGTATCAAGAGAGGCCTGCAGTACGATATTGACAAGAAGACCGAAAGACTGCATCTTTTAACAGGTCTTAAAAAGATACTTCTTGATATCGACAAAGCGGTTTCAATCATCCGCCATACCGAGCTTGAGGCTGATGTTGTGCCTAACTTGATGGTTGGGTTTGACATTGATAAGACTCAGGCAGAGTATGTGGCAGAGATTAAGCTTCGAAACTTAAACAGAGAGTATATTCTAAAGCGTACCGACGATATAGAAAAGCTTATTGACGAGATAGACGAGCTTAACCGTATCCTCTCAAGCGACAGAGCGGTTAAGAAGGTTATAGCAAAACAGCTTGAAGAAATATCCAAAAAGTACGGCAAGGAACGTAAATCTCGTCTTATCAAGGGCGAAGAGGTTGAGGTTTATGAGGAAAGTGCTCAGATTGAGGACTATCCTGTTACTGTATTTGTTACAAAGGACGGATACTTAAAGAAGGTTACTCAGCAGAGCCTTAAATTTACCACCTCGGAGCATAAGCTTAAAGAGGACGACGTTATCGTACAGACTGTTGAAACCACAAACAAGAGCGATGTGCTTTTCTTTACCGACAAGTCAACTGTATATAAAACCCGTCTTTATGATATCGACGACGGCAAGGTTGCGGCTATGGGTGAATATATGCCGCAGGTGATGGGTTTTGAAAATGACGAGAAGCCCGTATATGCGGTTATAACCGCTGATTACTCAGGTCATATGCTCTTTAGCTTTGAAAACGGCAAGATGGCAAGAGTTCCGCTTTCGGCATATGCTACAAAAACAAACAGAAAACGTCTTATAAACGCATACTCGGATAAGTCGAAGATAGTTTCCATACATCACGTTACAGCTGATACCGAGTTTGCAGCATTTACCGACAATAACAAGGCACTTGTATTTGGCTCGGACAAGATACCTGAAAAGACAACCAAGTCAACGCAGGGTGTTCAGGTAATGAAGATTACCAAAAAGGGTGCAAAAATTGTGCGTGTTCTGCCGCTTGATAAGGCAGAGCTTGAAGACGTAGCACATTTTAGAACAAAGAATATCCCTGCGGCAGGTTCGTTTTTGAGGAAAGATGATGTTCAGTTATCGCTTTTTGATAACTAAGTGGGAGGATTTATGGATACAGTAAATATTTTGGGTGCAAAAATATCGATGATGGGGATTGATGAGTCGGTTGAGTTCATTATGGATATGATGGAGGAAAGCGGCAACCACGCGATTTTTACACCAAATTCGGAAATTGTTATGAATGCCTATAAGGACAGGGAGTTTTTAGACCTTATTAACAGCGCCGATTTGCTGACGGCTGACGGTATAGGACTTGTATATGCGTCAAGAATTGTCGGAAAGCCGATTTATGAACGTGCGGCAGGCTTTGATATTGCAATGGAGCTTGTGGGACGTATGGCAGAGGAAGGGAAAACACTTTTCCTTTTCGGCAGCAAGCCTGGAACGGCTGAAAGAGCGGCGGATATTCTTATGGAAGAAAATCCCGGATTAAAGGTGGTAGGCACAAGAAACGGTTATTTTAAGCCTGAAGAAACAGACGATATTATAAGCGAAATAAATTCATCGGGTGCAGATGTTGTGTTTGTATGCCTTGGCTCGCCTGCGCAGGAGAAGTGGATTATGGCGAACAAGGACAAGCTCTGGTGCAAGGTTATGATGGGACTTGGCGGCTCTTTAGACGCAGTAACGGGCGATATGCCCAGAGCACCTCAGTGGTGGTGCGACCACGGCTTAGAGTGGTTTTACCGCTTGATGAAACAGCCGTCAAGAATAGGCAGAATGATGGCTTTGCCCAAGTTTGGACTGACTGTGCTTCTTAACGGCAGGAAATTTGAGCAGTAAAGGGGAATAACAATGGGAATACTTATTGCAGTAGAGGGTGTTGACGCGAGCGGTAAGCAGACGCAGACCGAGCTTTTGTATCAGCATCTTATAAATAAGGGTATTGATGTAAGGCGTTTATCCTTTCCTGTCTATGACAGCGATTCGTCGGCAGGCGTCAGAATGTACTTAAACGGTGAGCTGTCGGAAAAGGCAGAGGATATTACGGCTTATGCTGCGTCAAGTCTTTTTGCGGCGGACAGATTTTTGAGCTTTAAAAGCGACTGGGGCAAAGACTACGAAGGCGGTAAGCTGATACTCTGCGACCGATATGTCGGCTCCAATATGATTCATCAGGCTTGTAAGCTTGAGGGGGAAGAAAAGGATAAGTTCCTTGACTGGCTCGATAATTTTGAGTTTGGTATTTACTCTCTTCCCAAGCCTGATTTGACGCTGTTTCTCGATATGCCGCCCGAAAAGGGCAGAGAGCTTATTGCGGCAAGGCGTAACAAGATAGACAACTCCAAAGAGCACGATATTCACGAGAGGGATAAGGCTTATCTTGAAAAGAGCTATTATAACGCCTGCGCGGTTGCGGATAAGTTCGGCTGGACAAAAATCAGTTGTGTAGACGGTGATAAGATAAGAACGGTGGAGGATATCAGCAGAGAAATCTGTGCGGTGGCTGATAAGGTGCTTGGATATTAAGGGGGAGAATTCAAATACGGAGGTACAACAATGATTGAATTTGAAAAAACAAAAGACTTTATATCCGAACAGGTAAAAAAGTGCGAAACGTGCGACAGGATACCTATTGAACTATATGAGCAGTTTGAAGTTAAAAGAGGTTTGAGAGATAAAAACGGTGTAGGAGTGCGTGCAGGGCTTACTTCCATTTCGTCTATTGAGGCGTACAAGGATGTAAATGGCGAAAGAGTTCCCTGCGACGGAAAGCTCTGCTACCGTGGCTATAATGTATTTGACATAGTAAATGATGCAAGGGCAGACGGAAGATTTATATTTGAAGAAACTGCATACTTGCTCCTTTTTGGCGAGCTTCCTACCGACAAACAGCTTGATGAGTTTCGGGGTGTTTTAGGCAGTATGCGTACTCTGCCGACTAATTTTACAAGAGATGTTGTTATGAAGGCATCTAGCAAGGATATAATGAATACCCTTACAAGAAGTATCCTGACTCTTGCGTCATATGATAAGGAAACGGACAATCTTGAAATAGAAAATGTTATGCGCCAATGCCTGATGCTGATAAGTGTACTGCCTATGCTGGCAGTTTACGGCTATCACGCATACAACCATTATGAGCTTGGCGATAGTATGTACATTCACCGTCCTGACCCTGATTTGTCGACAGCGGAAAATATACTGATGATGCTCAGAGATGACCAGAAATATACAGAGCTTGAGGCTAAGGTTCTTGATATGGCTTTGATGCTTCATATGGAGCACGGCGGCGGTAACAACTCGTCCTTTACAACTCACGTTGTATCGTCGGCGGGGTCTGATACTTATTCTGTTATTGCTGCGGCATTATGTTCTCTTAAAGGCCCGAAGCACGGCGGTGCGAATATCAAGGTTGTAAATATGATGAAGGACCTTAAAACCAACGTCAAAAATACAACCGATATTTCCGAGCTGCGTAATTATATAGGAAAGCTTCTTGATAAGGAGGCGTTTGACAGACGTGGTCTTGTCTACGGTATGGGACACGCTGTCTACTCTGTTTCAGACCCGAGAGCAGTGATATTTAAAACATTTGCGGAGGAATTGGCAAAGGAAAAGGGTATGTATTCCGAATTTGAGCTTTACGAGAATGTTGAAAAGCTTGCAATAGAGGTAATTGCCGAAAAACGCCGTATCTACAAGGGTGTAAGTGCAAATGTGGACTTCTACTCAGGCCTTGTTTACAGTATGCTCGGAATACCTGACGAGCTTTATACTCCTATGTTTGCAATCGCAAGAGTTGTCGGCTGGAGTGCGCATAGAATTGAGGAGCTTGTAAGCGGCGATAAGATTATCCGTCCTGCATATATGAGCATTGCTTCCGACAAGAATTATAAGAATATGAAGAACAGAGGTTAAAATTCGATGTGCATATTGCACAAAATTAACAACAAAATTTCTAAAAGTTTGTAGAAGTTTTTGGCAGAATTTTTTTAGAAAAAGCTTGCAAATGCTTGATTTATACTGTATAATGGTAATGTTGTGACATCTGGCAAACGATGAAGCGGGAGGTTGCGTACAGAAGGTACGGTTTTTCCGTGGAGAATGTCCGATTCTTGAAACCGGGCGGCAGGTCGCATCTTACAGAAGAACAGGCATTTTGCGGCTTTTTTGCGCATATTGCGGTATGCGTAAATAGCTAAAAGTGCGCGCTTTTCTAAAGGTGTGAGTACTCCCGGGAGGCTAAAAAGCTATCCGGGTTTTATTTTGGGAATGTTGGGAAACACCCGGCGGTGTTGTTAAGAACATCGCAGCTGTCGTGCAATTCGAGGTGTCACGAAAAGATAATTATTTTACAGGAGGGAAAACACATGGCAGCAGCAAAGAAAATCAGAATCAAGCTTAAGGCTTATGACCACGCTGTTCTTGACCAGTCTGCAGAGAAGATTGTTGAGATTGCAAAGAGAACAGGTGCGAAGGTATCGGGACCTATCCCCCTACCGACAGACAAGGAGATTATCACAATCCTCCGTGCTGTTCATAAGTACAAGGATTCTCGTGAGCAGTTCGAAAGAAGAACTCACAAAAGACTTATCGATATCGTTGTCCCCGGCGCTAAGACAATGGAGGCATTGATAAAGCTTGACTTACCGGCTGGCGTTGAAATCGACGTAATCCAGAAGTAAGTAAGCAATCGGCAGTAGGCGCCGCAGGCGTCTATGATGCAGGTCAAGTTCCCGTACCGCTTTTTGCGGGAACCAATAACTGTAAGAAAGGATGAAAGTTATGAAAAAAGCGATTTTGGGCACAAAAGTTGGTATGACTCAGCTTTTTGCCGAGGACGGCAAGGTAATCCCCGTAACCGTTATTCAGGCAGGACCCTGCACAGTGGTTCAGAAGAAGACGGTTGATAACGAAGGTTACGACGCTGTTGTAGTAGGCTTTGGCGAGGTTCGTGAAAAGTCCCTCAATAAGCCGCAGAAGGGCACATTTGCTAAAGCAGATGTAGCTGCAAAGAAATATTTGAGAGAGTTCAGACTGGATGACATTTCCTCACTGAACGTTGCAGACGAGATTAAGGCAGACGTTTTCGAAGCAGGCGAGAAAGTCGATGTTTCGGGCATCTCCAAGGGTAAAGGCTTTGCCGGCCCGATGAAGAGATGGGGTCTTCACAGAGGACCGATGTCCCACGGTTCAGGATACCACAGAGGTTCCGGTTCAATGGGCGCTTGCTCAAATCCCGGTCGTGTAATGAAGGGTAAGAAGCTCCCCGGTCATATGGGCGTTGTTAAGGTAACAGTACAGAACCTTGAGATTGTTAAGGTTGATGCTGAGGCAGGTTTAATTCTTGTCAAGGGCGCAATCCCCGGCAACAAGGGCGGTCTTGTTACTGTAAGAAACAGCGTTAAGGCATAACGGGCGTTCTTAAGAAAGGAGGAAACTGATTATGGCAACATTAGCTGTATATAATATGGAAGGCGCAAAGATCGGCTCTATGGAAGCATCAGATTCAATCTTCGCGGCTGAAATAAATAAAGCGGTTTTGCACTCGGTAGTTGTTAATTACCTTGCAAACCAGAGACAGGGCACACAGAACACCAAGACCCGTACAGAAGTAGCCGGCGGTGGAATTAAGCCGTGGAGACAGAAGGGTACAGGTCGTGCAAGACAGGGTTCAATCCGTGCTCCGCAGTGGACAGGCGGTGGAGTTGCTCTCGGTCCTAAGCCCAGAGACTACCGTTACAGCCTCAACAAGAAGGTAAAGAAGATTGCTCTTAAATCTGCTCTTGCCGCTAAATATGAGGCATATGAAATTTTCGTAGTAGAGGACCTCAAGGTAGAGGAAATCAAGACTCAGGCAATCGCAAAGCTCTTAAAGGGTCTTGAGATTGATACAAAAGCACTTATCGTAACAGCTGAATGCGATGAGAAGGTTTATAAGTCAGCAAGAAACATCAAGGGCGTTACCCCGACATTCGTGGGTGTCCTTAACACATACGAAATCCTCAAGCACAACAAGCTCGTGCTTGCTAAGGATGCAGTAGCTAAGATTGAGGAGGTGCTTGCATAATGAAGTTCGCACACGACGTTATCAGAAGACCGATCATCTCCGAGCGCAGTATGGAAACTGTTGTTGATAAAGCAGGCAACGAAATCAAGAAGTACACATTCGAGGTTGCTCTTAAGGCCAACAAGGTTGAAATTAAGAAGGCAGTTGAAGAAGTGTTTGGCGTGAAGGTTGCAGCAGTAAACACAATGCGCGTAAACGGCAAGGAAAAGAGAATGGGAAGATTTGTTGGCAAGACTCCCGATTGGAAGAAAGCAATCGTTACACTTGCCGCTGACTCCAAAGCAATCGAATTCTTTGAGATGTAATAGAATAAGGAGGATAACGACATGGCTATCAAAAAGTATAAGCCGACCTCTCCTGCAAGAAGATTTATGACCGTTTCGGACTTCTCCGAAATCACAAAGTTTGAGCCGGAGCGTTCACTTCTGGCTACTAAGAAAAAGAATGCAGGTAGAAACTCATACGGCAGAATTACCGTTCGTCATCGCGGCGGCGGCAACAGAAAGAAATACAGAATTATCGACTTCAAGAGAAATAAGGACGGAATGAATGCAACTGTTATCGGTATCGAGTACGATCCTAACAGAACAGCAAATATCGCTCTTCTCCAGTATGAAGACGGTACTAAGGCATATATCATCGCTCCCCTCGGCCTTACAGACGGCGACGTTGTAGTATCAGGCGAAGGCGCAGATATCAAGCCGGGTAACGCATTGTTCCTTAAGGATATCCCCGTAGGTACTCTTATCCACAACATCGAGCTTTACCCCGGTAAGGGCGGCCAGCTCGTACGTTCAGCAGGAAGCTCAGCTCAGCTTATGGCTAAAGAGGGCGACTATGCTCAGGTAAGACTTCCCTCCGGCGAAGTAAGAATGGTTAGACTTAACTGTAAGGCTACAATCGGCGTAATCGGTAACCAGCAGCACGAGAACATTTCTATCGGTAAAGCAGGTAGAAAACGTCATATGGGCTGGAGACCTACTGTTCGAGGCGTAGTTATGAACCCGAACGATCACCCGC
>JAZROS010000168.1:0-6018 GCA_045648825.1 Clostridia bacterium
TCCATCGTGGCGTAAATGTCAATTTCTTTTCTTTCGGGGAATGCCGGGAATATACACGGAAGCATAGAAGCTTGGATGTGCTTTGCAACATCAAGCTCTGCTCCGATACGTTCTTTTTCTGCCGTAACGCTTGATAGCTGGGTGATGTAATCTTTAACGTCCCTGTACATTTCCTTGAAGGAGTCAAAGAGTTCTTCGATTTCATTTCCTGTCTTCACCGGAATGTCAATGGATTCTTCGTTTTCGAGATTTTCGACCATTCTCTTTGAAGCATCACGAATTTTATTGATGGGATTTACAATCTTCCGCTTTACGAAGAAGAAGCACATCAGAATCGCCGCAAGCACTACAAGGAAGATAGCCGCAATAACAACCACGAGAAAGTCCCGCATATTCTCCTGTAGGTCGGGCATATACACGTCAACACCCACAACCGCTACCGGCTCACCGTTACTGTCGAAAACGGGAGAGTATGCGGAGGCGATATAACCGTACTTATCGTCGTTGACAAGCTCGATTTCTTCGGGAGGATTCTGCTTATAGATGGCATAGGTGGCTTCCTTACCGCCTTCCATATATTCCTCGCGGTAGCCAAGCTCACAAGCGTCAACGTCTTCTGGCGCTTCCCCCGGCTTCAGTGCGTTTGCATCCCAAATGTAAACCAAATCGTCCTCAAAAGGCACAAAGACGTAGTAATACTGAATGTCTGTATTCAAGCGGAAGGAGTTGAGGAAGTCGAGTATTTCATAATAGTATTCGTCTTTTTCTTCCGTTTCGAGATAATGGGCAATTTTGTCACCGTCGATCAGCTCTGCGGCAGATTTCGTGTATGCGTAGGCGGTTGTTCTGCAATTCTCCATTTCGCCTTTGATATAACGGTCACCCACAACCAAGCTAATTACGAGTACCAAAACTACGGCAAGTATTGTAAAGCTGAGTAAGACCGTGTTTTGCAGTTTATGGTGTTTTCTCATACACTTTCCTCCTTACTGTCAATTTTGTGAAGAAATGCGCGATCACAATGGCTGCTATGCTGATTAGTGTACCGAGTCCAACTATCTGCCACGATGTAAGAATTGTCGTTCCGCGTATAACATACATCCACAGATTAACTACAAAGGACACAAGCACCCAATGGGTAAAGTAAATCGGTGTGATGTTTTCGCTGATGCTCCATGCAATGTAAAAGAGTTTTTTCGGTATAATTTTTACTATGAAGTGATATACACCCACCATACCGACGGTAAGGCAAAGGCTTGCGAGAACATCGGAGAAGATCATGTGGTAATAGCAATTCTGTCCTTCACCAAACATACCTCTCTCAAAGTAAATGCCAAAGGCGAAATACACGATTGCGATGATAAGCGCAGGGAGCGAAAAGGTTAAATAAAACAGATTTTTGTCTTTGACTCGCTTTAATACAGATGCGAAAGCATATCCGCAAATCGGGAACATCAGCCAGTTCAGTATCGGGAAGTCGGAAAGAACCATTCCTGCGGCATCCTCTGTGCCAATCAGATACCCAAGGAAAATATTTCCCAAGGGAGTTCCCACGTCAACCCCGTTTAGGAGTGTTCCGAATCCGCACATTACGGTGGCAATGATAAGCATCGCAATGTTTGAAAGTTTCAGCTTTACAAACAATGCAATAATCATCATAGCAAGTCCTGCAAAGATGAGAATGTCGTTGCCCAGCACCTTATACAGAAGCGGCTCTATGTAATACCCATAGTCGCCCGTAATAGCGTAGCCGATGGAGTACGGTATAAGGAAGCGGCAGATATTCAGAATATAGCCAACCGCCAATATCTTTGCGCCTCTTACAAAATGCTCCATGGGTGAGTTCTTTCTTGTGTAGCACATTCCAACACCCATAACGAACATATACATCGGCGCAGAAAACGGGCCGCCGATGACGGTATCGAACAGATATGGAATACCGCTGCACAATCCCTCGTCCGTCGAACATTCGATCGTAACGTGTATTAATGCAAGGCAAAATATTATGACCGCTCTCGCTAAATCAAACTCCCATTGTCGGGAAGTGTTAATCTGCTCGTTTGAATATATTTTGTCTTTGAGTTTCATTGCTATCACCTTATTCAATGGTCAGAATATCAATGAAGCCTGTTACCTCAAAAATCTCATTGATGGTTTCGTTTACGTTCTTGATAATCATTTCGCCCTGCTTGTTCATAGTCTTCTGTGCTTGCAGAAGAACGCGAAGTCCTGCGGAAGAAAGGTACTCAAGGCCGGCAAAGTCAAGTACGAGCTTTTCAACACCATCAATGTTCTGCTTAAACTCTGCTTCAAGCTGAGGGGCGGTGGTGGTGTCCAGTCTGCCAGCGATGGTAACGGTAAGTTCAGTTCCGTTCAAATTCTTTTCAATAGTCATTGTAATGTACCTCTTTCTCTGTTTTTAATGGTTAGATTATTCGATAGTCAAAATATCTATGAACCCTGTTACTTCAAAGATCTCATTAATGGTTTCATTTACATTCTTGATGATCATTTCGCCCTGCTTATTCATAATCTTCTGAGCCGCAAGGAGCACACGAAGACCTGCGGAAGAAAGGTATTCAAGAGAAGCAAAGTCAAGCACCAGTTTTTCTACACCCTCAAAACTTTCTTTCAGTGCTGTTTCAAGTTCGGGAGCGGTGGTGGTGTCAAGTCTGCCGACGATGGTGATAGTCAGTTCGGTTGAGTTTAAATTTTTTTCGATAGTCATGATAAATTACCTCTGTCTAAAATGTATTTTTTATTTATTTTATTTTTACAGTTACAAGGTTTGTAAAGCCATTTTCTGCAAGTTCTTCATAGTCGATGCTTTTGGATGCGTTTTCCGCAATGGCAAACGAAATAATATTAGGTGTATTTCGCACATCAAAATGTTCTCCGTCATATTTCATTGACATTGAAAGTGTTTCTTCTTCCTGCGAGTATTCAAACGCAACGTTTAGTCTGAATTCTTTATCAAGTTTCGGAAGAATACACTGCACACCAAGTTCTTCAAATACCGACTGTGCTCGGCAAATGGTTTTCTGAGGAACTTGATTTCGTCTACCAAATTCTTCGAGGGATGTATTAAAGCCGATAAAGTCGAAATCCTTTGAAGTGATAAGCTTTTCAAATACTTTAAGGTGCTTTATAAATCTGATTGTCTTTTCTAGCTTCGGGTTATCGAAGATTTCTTCGGGTGTTCCGTCCTCGTAAACGCCGCCCTCGTCCATATAGAAAACTCTGTTTGCAATTTCTCTTGCAAATCGCATTTCGTGAGTTACTATCATAAGGGTTAAGCCTTTTTTTGCAAGGTCTTTTATTACCGCCTGAACTTCACCGACCATTGTGGGATCAAGCGCCGATGTTGGTTCGTCAAGGAGTATTATTTCAGGCTCCATTGCAAGTGCTCTTGCTATTGCAACTCTCTGTTTCTGACCGCCTGAAAGTTCATCGGGGTAGTTAAAGGCTTTGTCCGCAAGACCAACTGTGCGAAGAAGCTCCATACCGTCGTCATAAGCATCCTGCTTTGATTTTCCAAGTAAATCCATAGGCGCTGCCATAATGTTTTCAATAATGTTCATGTGGTTAAACAAATTGAAAGATTGGAACACCATACCCATCTTCTGACGGATTTTGTTTATGTTACATTTTTTGTCGGTGATACGTTCATCGCCAACCCAAATTTCACCCGACGTGGGAGTTTCAAGCATATTGATACAACGGATAAGGGTTGATTTGCCTGTTCCGGAAGGGCCGATGATTGAAATAACATCGCCCTTGTGAATATGAACGTTTACATCCTTTAAGGGGGTAATATTTGCATATTCTTTTCTCAAGTGATTTATCTTAATCATCTCACAACCCCCTTTAATATGTTTTTATTCTTTCTTCTCTTTGGCTCTGTTTTCTTTCTTAAAATGCCAAGGAGTCCTGCAATAATCCAAGTGATTGCAAAGTAAATTACGGCAACGGCAATCAACGGGAAGAAGGCTTCGTATGTATTACCTCTGATAATATCGCCCATTTTGGTTAAGTCGTTTACGGCGATATAGCCCACAACCGAGGTTGCTTTTATTAGGTTTACAATTTCGCCCGAATATGCGGGAACAAACATCTTCATTGCCTGCGGCAGAACGATTCTGAAAAACGTTCTGTTCCTTGAATAACCGAGAGCGTATGCTGCTTCAAGCTGTCCGTTGTCAACACCCGATACGGTTAAAGCAAGATTGTCGTAAACAAAGGAGCCAAACGTCAATATAAAGCCGACAATCGCAACGATAATTCCACTCATATCGGGAGAAGTGAATACCACGTAGAATAAAAGCATAAGGACTACGAGTGTCGGTGTACCTGCGATAATTGTGGAATACACTTTTGCTACTCCGCGAGCAAACTTTGAAATCCAGTTGTATTTGCTTCGTGCTGCCATATAAAGCGCAAAGCCGAGAAGCGTACCGCCAAGTACCGAAAAGATACTGATGATCATTGTTGTGCCGATACCTTCTATGATCAGCTTCCATCTTTGCTCTCTTACAAAGGTTTTTTCAAAGCTTTCCTTAATGGATAACATAAAGTTATCAAACCCGCTTCGTTCGTACTTTGCCATAACAACTTCTGCGTTCATATAAGGATTTGAGAAGTTTACGCTTTCCTTGCGTTCGTCGGTCATATACAGACCGCCGCAGACAAGGTCATACTTTTCACTTGCCAAGCCTGCAAGTCCCGATGCAAAGGAAACATCCGAAATATTTACATTGTAGCCGTATTCTTTACAGAACATATAAAGGACTTCAATCTCAAATCCCACAGGCTTTCCTTCGTACATATATACAAAAGGCTTTCTGGTTGTGTCGATAGATACGTTAAGTGTCTTTTCGTTTGCCTTCAGTTCTTCTAACGGAATGTTTTCTTTTGGTTCTGTTTCGCCGTACCATTTATCGATCAGTTCGTCGATTCTACCGTTTTCCTTCAGTTCTTGCAAAAACTCATTCATCTGCGTCTGAAGTGCATCGCCACCATCATTCTTTTGGAATCCGAAACCGATTTCCACCGAATATGCGGGAACTGTGATACAGGACAGATTCTTATCGGTACGTGCAACCGAATTGAAGTTTGGTTTATCAAGCATAATTCCGTCAACCTTGCCTTGCTTTAAGGCAACAAGAACATCAGAGAAGTTGTTAAACTCTTTGATTTTTGCGTTCGGGAACTGCTCTTTAGAATATCCGCCGTAGAGTGACCCTGTAACAACACCTAAAGATGCTGTGTTAAACTGAGTAAGATCATCTGTACCTGCCTCGCTTCTTATAATTACCGCAAGGTCCTCTATGTGATAAACATCAGAGAAGTCCATGCTTTCTCTTCTTTCCTCGGTAATGGTAATGCCCGATATACCAAGGTCATATTTTTCCGATTGAACACCACCAAGGATAGCCGCAAATGCTGTATCTTCAAATTCTACTTTGTAGCCGTATTCTTTTGCAAAGGCAGTAACAAATTCAACATCAAAGCCGACAAATTGATTGTTTTTGAGATATACAAACGGCATAGAGGCAGAATTGATGGCAACGGTAATTGTGCCGTTTGTACCATTTAAGTTGTCATAGGATGTAAACTCTGTCGGTTCTTTAGCACCAAACCATTTTTCTTCCAAGGCTTTAAGCGTTCCGTCTGAACCTACTTTTGCAATATACTCATTAACCTCTTTCTGAAGTTCTTTTCTTTTACCCTTGGGGAATATAAGTCCATAATTACTTTTATCAAGAGGCTCATCAATACGGTCAACCGCCTGACCTTCCCAAAGCATTGATGTATATAAGGATTCGTCGCAACCAAAAGCATCTATCTTATTACTATTAAGTGCCGCAATTAAATCCGATATTGAATTAAATTCCATATATTCTGCGTCGAGAACAATCTCCGGCATCATAACCGCCTGAATAGAGCCTGTCATAACACCTATTTTTTTACCCGCAAGATCGGAGAGATGAGTCGTTTCGCTATTATAGCCTTTTGTTA
>JAZROS010000169.1:0-2646 GCA_045648825.1 Clostridia bacterium
CTTTGAGGTTAGCAAAGTATTGGCAATTCCGTTATCCACTATATATTTGATTATAAGAGGCTGAATGGCAACAAAAGCACCTACAATGCATGCTGCAATCATTGTAATAACTAATCTGCTGCGGTATTCCTTCATATAAACTGCTATATATTTCCAGAATCCGTTATACTTTTCTTTCATTTGGCTCACCTCAAGGTATTTTATCATACAGGGTTAATATATCACACAAAACTGCTTATTTCAACAGTTTTAAGCCATAAATTATATTACTTTTATATGACAAACGAGCGAGGAAAAACCTCGCTCGTTAAGTAAGTCTTATATAATTGTACCCTTTGCTATTGCTAAGGGGTAACACTCCTGACCAATAAGTCGTCTGCCCTTGGTTATGTGTACTTCCTTATCGAATACAACGTGGTCAAGCTCAACACCCTCTTCGATAATTGCATCCTGCATTATGATAGAGTTCCTGACAACTGCATTCTTTGCGATTTTTACACCTCGTGAAAGTATGCAGTTTTCAATTTTTCCTTCTATAATGCAACCATCCGAGATAAAGCAGTTGGATACCTCTGCCTCCTCGCCGTACTTGGCAGGAGTTTGGTCCTTGGTTTTGGTGTAGATGGGAGCTTTGGAATTAAACAGCTCCTTCCTCACATCTTCCTGAAGGAACAGCATATTGTTGCGGTAGTATGACTTCATACTATCCACAATATCTGCGTAGCCATCAAATTTATATCCGAAAATTCTTAAGCCATCCATTTTCTTTGCGATTGCATCCTTGACGAAATCGTGGTCGCCACGGGCTGAGCACTCATCTATAATACTCTCTAAAAGTGCCTTTTCCATCACATAAATGCCAAGGCTTGCATTGCTTGTTTTGGGGTAATATGGCTTAACCTCAATATCGGTTACGCAATTTTCGCCGTTTATATCAATAAGTGTGAAACGTGAGAGCTCTCTTTCCTCACAGCCTGACATATCCTTATAGACCATAGTAATGTCAGCTTGATTTTCTCTATGTGCCTCTATAACCTTTTTGAAGTTTATATTATATACACCTGCACCTAAAACAAGAATAACGTATGTCTGATGTGAGCGGCGGATATAGTCCTTGATGCCTGCCAAAAGGTCCATATCTCCCTTTATTCTGCCCATAGTCCTCTCAAGGTCGGGAGGTAGGATATTAAGCCCCTGTTTCTTTCTGTCCAAATCCCACGGCTTACCCGATTTGATATGGTCCATCAAAGACGAATATTTTGATGTTGTTGCAACACCCACGTTCACTATGCCTGCGTTTGCCATATTGGACAGTACAAAGTCGATAATTCTGTACCTGCCTGCTATCGGCATCGCAGCTATTGAACGTATATCGGTAACCGGCGGAATTTTCTCGTCTCCGGCGATTATTATTCCCATTGTATCTCTCATTATATAATTCATTCCTTTCCGTTTAAGCAAATGTAAAATTCGACGTTACTCTTTCGACTCAACCATTGAGCCTTTAGGTATGCTTTCGCCCTTGCCGACGGTTGCACCGCCTTCAATAAGGACTATGCCGTGAGTGCACATAGGTGATGCATACTTGTTGTCTTCAACTTCGGCTATGCCGATTTGGGCATTGTCGCTAATTATTGCACTCTGACCGATTACCGTTTTTTCGATTTTTACATTCTTGCCTATTACGGCTCCAGGGAACACTACCGAATCCTTTATCTCGCTGCCCTCGCCTACAGAGACGTCGCTGAATATAACTGAGTGGTCGATGTTACCCGCTATAGAGCAACCCTCTGTGATGGTAGAACGTGTTACCTTTGCCTTTGTACCGATGTAGTGGGGAGAAAGGGCAAGGTTTCTTGAATATATCTTCCAATGCTTTTCATAAAGCTCAAACTTGGGCGGTGAGTCGATAAGGTCCATATTTGCCTCCCACAGACTCTGCACTGTTCCTACGTCCTTCCAATATCCTTCGAAGGTGTAGCTCATCATATTTTCGCCGTTTTCGAGCATCTTTGGTATAATATTTTTGCCAAAATCATTGGAGGAGTCGGGGTCGTGCTCGTCCTCACTTAAGTATTTTTTCAGAACGTCATACTTAAATATATAGATACCCATAGATGCAAGATTGCTTTTGGGGTTTTTGGGCTTTTCCTCAAATTCTACAATTTTGCCGTCGCCATCGACATTCATTATACCAAATCTGCTCGCATCTTCCCAGGGAACAGGCATTACGGCTATTGTAATTGCGGCATCGTTCTTTTTGTGTGCCTCCAGCATATCGCCGTAGTGCATCTTATAAATATGGTCTCCCGATAAAATCAATACATTTTCAGGGTTAAAGCCCTCCAAAAAGCTGATGTTCTGGTAAATGGCATTAGCCGTACCCTTGTACCACTCGCCTGCATTCGCGCTTTGGTATGGCGGAAGAACATATACTCCGCCGTTATTTCTGTCCAAATCCCAAGGAGTGCCGTTTCCTATGTAGGTATTAAGCTCCAAAGGCTGGTACTGTGTCAGGACACCTACTGTATCTATTCCCGAATGAACGCAGTTTGACAATGGAAAGTCAATAATCCTGTACTTTCCGCCAAACGGCACGGCAGGTTTTGCCACATTTTTTGTGAGCGCTCCAAGCCGGCTTCCCTG
>JAZROS010000170.1:0-3533 GCA_045648825.1 Clostridia bacterium
TAAGATGCTTGCTGCTGCTGCTGCAACTCTACCGAGGGGCTTGCCTGCCGCATCAATGATATACCATTTTCTTTCAATTTCAGCGGGTTTTGCCATATAACTGCTATTCATTGAAAATTTCCTCCTATACATTTCTTTTACATTTCGGTGTTTTTCACCGCGCAAGATGTATTGTACTACTTTTTCCCTTTAGTGTCAACACATTTTATTGAAAAAATTAAAATATTCTTTAAGAACTCTTTAAATCTTAAAATATCTTCGTTTTTCTCTTGTATTCTCATTTTCTATTTTGAAAAAAGCAATTAAAAACCAAAGTATTCTTTAGCATTTTCATAGCAAACGCCCTCAATAATTCTCTTTAAAGACTCTTTATCGTTGGGATATTCGCCATCATCTACCCACTTTCCTACGAGATTACAGAATATTCTTCTGAAATACTCGTGTCTGGGATAGGAAACAAAGCTTCTCGAGTCGGTGAGCATACCTACAAAGTTACCGAGAACACCGAGATTGGCAAGAGCCTTCATCTGCTCCTCCATACCGTCGCGGTTATCGTTAAACCACCAGCCTGAACCGAACTGAATTTTGCCTGCTGTTGGCGCTTTCTGGAAGTTACCGAGCATTGTGCCGAGAACATAGTTATCCTTCGGGTTTAAGGTATAAAGGATAGTTTTTGGCAGAATATCGTCAAATTCAAGGCTATTCATAAATGCTGACAGCTTTTCTGCGATACAAAGGTCATTTATCGAGTCAAAGCCTGTATCAGCACCGAGCTTATTAAACATCTTCTGGTTGTTGTTTCTGAGTGCACCGATATGAAGCTGCATTGTCCAGTTAAGCTTTGTGTAGTGTTTAGCACATTCTGAAAGCATTGCTGTCTTGTAAACGTCAATTTCCTCCTGAGAAAGTGCTTCGCCGTTTATTTTCTTATCAAATGCCGCCTTTGCATCGCCCTTTGCAAAGGGTACATACTCGAGCGCGTGGTCGGAAAGACGGCAGCCGTTTTCGTGGAAAAATTCAATTCTCTCGCCAATCCAGCTGATTGCTTTATCAAAGCTGTCAATTCCATTTGCCTCAAGATAGGGCATAAACTCAACCTTATCAATATTTACAAGCTTGTCTGGACGGAAGGTGGGGAGTACCTTTGTTGGAAAGCCCTCGTCCTTTAACTGCTTGTGGTACTTAAGGTCATCTGCAGGGTCGTCTGTTGTGCAGATAACCTCAACATTTGAACGCTTGATAAGATTTTGTGCCGAGAAATCATCACGGGCGAGCATTTCGTTACACTTGTCCCAGATTTCCTTTGCGGTCTTTTCGGTAAGAGGTGTGTCGATATTAAAATATCTCTTAAGCTCAAGGCTGGTCCAGTGATAAAGCGGATTTCCGATAAGTAGCGGCAGTGTTTTAGCAAAGCCTACCCACTTTTCGTACTCATCGCCGTCGCCTGTTATCATATTCTCGTCAATGCCGTTAGAACGCATCTGTCTCCATTTGTAGTGGTCGCCGCCTAAAAAGAGGTCGTACGCACTTTTAAACTTGTAATCCTCTGCAATCATCTGAGGTGAAAGGTGGCAGTGATAGTCGATTATTGGCAAATCCTTTGCGAAATCCTTGTAGAGCTTTTTAGCTGTTTTGCTCTTTAGCATAAAGCTGTCATTTATAATTCCCATTTTTATTCAATCCTTTCTTAAAGCGTAACGCCGTCCTTAAATATTGATATTTCTCTAAAATCGTTAATTTCGTTGTTGGTTTCTCTGCCCGATGCAACTTCTATTATATAATGAAGTAAATCGTCGGTTGCCTCTTGCATTGTCTTTTCGCCGAGTACTACCGATGCATCAAAGTCTATCCAGTTCTTTTTCTTTTCAGCGAGTCTCTTGTTGGTGGAAATTTTAACTGTCGGAACAGGACTTCCTACAGGTGTACCTCTGCCCGTTGTGAATAGTATCATATGTACTCCTGCTGCCATAAGGTTTGTAACTGCTACAATATCGTTACCCGGTCCGTTTAAGAGCGAGAGTCCGTTTTTGGTAAGCTTGTCGCCGTAGCTGAGAACATCCACAACCTTGCTTAATCCGCCCTTTTGCACACAGCCCAAGGACTTTTCCTCCAATGTTGTAATTCCGCCAGCCTTGTTGCCTGGCGAGGGGTTTTCGTAGATAACCTGATTGTGTCTTGTGTAGTAATCCTTAAAGTCGTTTATAAGAGAAACTGTCTTTTGGAAAACCTCCTCCGACTCACATCTCTCCATCAAAAGATGCTCAGCACCGAACATCTCGGGGACTTCTGTAAGAACACAGCTGCCTCCGTGGGAGATAACTCTGTCCGAAAGACTGCCGACTAACGGATTTGCAGTAATACCGCTGTAACCGTCGCTACCGCCGCACTTTAAGCCGATACGAAGCTTTGAAATGCTTATAGGCTGTTTCTTAAAGGTATCGGCATATGCTTTAAGCTCTGCTATCAGCTTTAAGCCCTCCTCAATTTCGTCGTCAAAATCCTGACAGTTGAGGAATTTCACTCTTTTTTCGTTGTATTCACCCAAAATACCCTTAAAAACGTCTAAGTTGTTGTTTTCGCAGCCAAGACCTAAAACAAGAACACCTGCTGCATTGGGGTGGTTAACCATACCTTTTAATATAAGCTGAGTTGTAGTCTGGTCGTCGCCGAGCTGTGAACAGCCGAAGGGGTGGGGGAAATACTTTGCGCCTGTCTTTGCTGCAAGCTTTTGTGCCACTTTATTAACGCAACCAACGGTATTTACAATCCATATTTCGTTTCTTATGCCTACATCGCCGTTTTCTCTTACATAACCCAAAAAGGTCAGGTCGGAGGGGACAGATGTTACGCCGTAGTCCTTGTAATTATAGGTGTATTTGAGATTTCCCGAGAGGTTAGTCTTGGTATTATGGGTATGTACGTGCTCGCCCTTTCTAATATCTTCGGTAGCATGACCGATAGGTGAGCCGTATTTTATAATATTTTCGCCTTTTTTAATGTCGAAAAGGGCGAATTTATGTCCGTTTTCGAGATTTATCTCAACATTGTCCAGTTTATTTATTATCATATTTCATAACCTCGTCCTTCAAGAAGCTTAAATCTGTATCCCAGAATGACTTATTTGCTAAAATTTCAGCAACAGATTTTTCTTTCATAAATGCACAAACCTCTGCATCGTCGGTGGGAGTGCCGTTTTTGTAGAACTCTATCAGCTTTGCAAGAGAGAGTATAAGGTTTTGGGGCATATTTCCCGTTCTCTTGATGTACTCGAGCAGTGAGGGCAGAACACGCACCTTGAATTTACTTACTGAGTTTAGGGATATTGATGAGCAGAAGTGTTTGATAAACGGGTTGTTAAAACGCTCAAACACATTTTCCGCATAGTCGATAAGCTCCTCTTTGGGCAAATCGAGCGTGGGGATAATCTCGTCAAATACGCATTTGTGCACGAATTCGGACATCTTATTATCCTCCATACAATCCTTAACAGTTTCCACACCCTCAAGCATTGCATAAGGTATCATAGATGTGTG
>JAZROS010000171.1:0-6169 GCA_045648825.1 Clostridia bacterium
GGAACCATCGTTGTTTCTAAAGTGGATGAGGAGTATCAATACAGCTATGCCTTGATTGACTATGATGGAAATGTGCTGGTGGATTTTGGTGAGTGTGAATATATCAGACCGCTAACTGCCAAGGATAGATATATTGCAGAGTATAAGGATGATGAAAAGTCTTATCTCTGCCATATTGACGGAAGAACACTTGCTACATTTGAAGCTGATGCATTTCCTTATCAGGATGACTATATTACTGTAAGTGTATATGATTCTGAGGAGGAGACAACGTACTATAGATTCTATAATTATGACGGAGAGCTTTTAGACGAAAAGACAGGGGAAGAGTTCGAGGGGGCTATGATAGGCTTTGTTGATGTGTCAGGAATTAAAACTAAGTACTATATTGCCGAAGACGAAAATCGCAACCTCTACGTTTCAGATAAAGACGGAAATTGTGTTTACTCCAATAACGATGTAAATATTCAGGCCGTGTTTAATGACAAGTTTATATATGTTTACAATAAAGAGTATAACGCTGTAAGTCTTCTTGATATGAATGGAAACACTGTTATTCCGTTTGGTGAATTCAATAAGATTGCATATTGTGAAGAGCTCGATATCTATGCTTTTGACAATGGCGAGGAAATCAATGAAAGCATCTGTGTGGGCAGAATTACTCCTATTACTGTTATGGTTGACGGAGCAAAGTTGGAATTTGACCAGAACCCTGTTGCTATTAACGGAAGAACACTTCTGCCGCTTCGTGCGGTATTTGATGCACTTGGCGCATCTGTTGACTGGGATCAGGCTACTCAGACTGTAACATCAAGACGCGGTGATATTGAGGTAAAGGTTACTATTGGAAGCGATAAGATGTATGTAAACGGCGTTGAAAAGATTTTAGATGTTCCTGCTCAGGCACTTAATAACAGGTCATTAGTACCTGTCCGTGCAGTTGGCGAAGCATTTGAGTGTGATGTAAACTGGGATGGTGCTACATTTACTGTAAATATTACTAAATAATTGATTTTTTGGCTGATACTGTATTATGCGGTATCAGCCTTTTTTGTCTAAATTTGCAAAAATCAGTAGACAAATTTATGATTATAATATATAATTTACATAATAATTAAAGAAGGGGAGTGTTCTTTTGAAAAAACTTACAGGCAAAGATTTTGTGTTGGGAGCACAGCATATGTTCGCTATGTTTGGTGCTACTGTGCTGGTACCGCTTCTGACAGGACTTGACGTATCAACCACACTGCTTATGGCTGGTTTGGGTACGCTGTTGTTCCATCTTATTACAGGCGGAAAGGTTCCGGCATTTCTCGGTTCATCATTCGCATTTTTGGGCGGATATGCTGCGATTGCACCTTTAATTGATGGTGCACCGAATACCCAGATGCTTCCGTATGCATCGCTTGGTGTAGTGTTTGCTGGTCTTTTGTATCTGGTTGTGGCACTTTTATTCAAGTTGTTTGACGTTAAAAAGGTTATGAAATTTTTCCCGCCGGTGGTTACCGGACCTATCATTATTGCAATCGGTCTTATTCTTGCACCGTCTGCTATTTCAAATTGTCAGACTAACTGGTTAATTGCGATAATTGCATTCGGAACGATTGTAGTATGTAATATTTTCGGTAAGGGTATGATAAAGATAATTCCTATCCTTATAGGTATTGTTGTATCCTTGCTTGTGTCGGTGGCGTTCCAGCTTTGCGGTATTGAAGTGTTTGACCCGCAGAAGCTTCAGAATTTTAAGGATGCTGCATGGCTGGGATTGCCGATAAATATGAGTCAGACTGTTTTTGCGGTAAAAGATTTGTCTACTGCTATAACTTCTATAATAGCGATTATGCCTATTGCAATAGCTGCTATGATGGAGCATATTGGTGATATTTCAGCTATTAGTTCAACTGTTGGTAAGAACTTTATAGCAAACCCCGGCTTGCACAGAACACTTCTCGGAGACGGTCTTGCGACATCTTTGTCAGCTGTTTTTGGCGGTCCGGCAAATACAACCTATGGCGAAAATACAGGCGTTCTTGCACTTACCAAGGTTTATGACCCGAGAGTTATCAGGATTGCTGCTTATCTTGCAGTTGTCCTTTCCTTCTCACCGAAGATTGCTGCGTTTATAAGCCTTATCCCGACTGCTGTTATAGGCGGAATTTCTCTTATGCTCTACGGTATGATTTCTGCTGTAGGTACAAGAAATCTTGTTGAGAATAAGGTAGACCTCTCAAAGAGCAGAAATGTAATTATTGCGGCTACAATACTTGTAACTGCACTTGGTTTTAACTCAATCGGCGGTATTTCCTTTAATGTTGCAGGTGCTACCATAACACTTACCGGTCTTGCTATTGCTGCAGTTCTTGGTATATTGATTAACGCAGTTCTTCCTGGTAAGGACTATGAGTTTAATGCTGAGGAAGAAACTGGCAGTGTTGATTTTAAAGTTTGATTTTAAAGGTGAACTATAATGAGTAATTTATTTGTGATGGAGCATCCTTTGATAAAGCATAAGGTATCCATATTAAGAAATAAGAATACATCTGTCAAAGAATTTCGTGAGCTTATTAACGAGATTGCACTCCTTATGGGCTATGAAGCTACTAAAGATTTAAAGCTTACCGAGATAGAGGTAGAAACCCCTCTTATTAAAACAAAAGGGCAGGTTGTGGAAAAACAGGTTGCTATTGTTCCTATATTAAGAGCAGGACTTGGAATGGTAGATGCTCTTATGAGCCTAATTCCTGCCGCAAAAGTCGGACATGTTGGGCTGTACCGCGACCACGATACACTACAGCCGGTAGAATACTATTGCAAGCTTCCTACTGATATTGAGGAAAGACAGGTGCTTGTTTTAGACCCGATGCTCGCTACAGGCGGAAGCTCTGCTGCTGCGATTGATGTTGTTAAAAAAAGAGGAGCGAAGAAGATAAAACTCATGTGTGTAATAGCTGCTCCTGAAGGAGTTAAAACCGTACAGCAGGCACACCCTGATGTTGATATCTATGTTGCATCTCTTGACGAAAAGCTTAATGAAAACGGTTATATCCTTCCAGGACTTGGCGATGCGGGTGATAGACTGTTCGGTACATTATAATCTAACTTCAAAAGCACTTCTTAGGGAAGTGCTTTTCTTGTGCGATTTTTGCTCTTTGCCTTGACAATAAAATTGAATTGTAATATAATTTATGTGTTAGTTTATAATCTGTAAGTAACCAAGGAGTTAATAAATGTATAAAATAATAGGCGTAAGATTTAAAAAAGTAGGAAAGGTGTATCACTTTGACCCTGCCGGAGTTGATGTTAAGGTGGGTGATGCAGTGATTGTGGAAACATCACGGGGCATTGAGATGGGTGAGGTGGTTGTTGGAGAGCACGATGCTGATGAAAACGTGGTAAAAAAACCATTAAGACCTGTTCTTCGTGTTGCTACCCAGGAAGATTTGAGAATAATAGAAGAGAATAGAAAAAAGGAAGCTGAAGCTTTTAAGCTTTGTAATGAAAAGATTGCAAAACATGGGCTTGAAATGAAGCTTGTTGAGGTTGAATATACATTCGATAATTCTAAAATTTTATTTTACTTTACTGCTGATGGCAGAATAGATTTCCGTGAGCTCGTAAAAGAGCTTGCGAATATTTATCGTACAAGAATAGAGCTTAGGCAGATAGGTGCAAGAGATGAGTCTAAGACTTTAGGTAGTATTGGTATTTGTGGCAGACCTCTTTGCTGTGCACAATTTTTAGGTGAGTTTGAGCCCGTTTCTATCAAAATGGCAAAAGAGCAAGGCTTATCGCTTAATCCTACCAAGATTTCAGGCTCTTGCGGCAGACTTATGTGTTGTCTGAAATTTGAACAGGATACCTATGAGGAACTACTAAAAACAACTCCTCGTCAGGGGGCTATTGTTGAAACACCTGATGGGGTGGGGACTGTTGAATATGTCAATTTGCTGAAAGGACAGCTGAAAATAGGAATTGAAAATGATAAAGAAAAGGTACACAAAGACTATTTAGTCGATGAGGTAAAGGTGTTAAAAAAACCAAAGATTGACCGTTTGTCTGAAAAAAATGACGAAGAATTGCTTAAAAACCTTGAAAATTAAATGTTTTTGTGATACAATGATGTCAGAACATAATAAGCAGTAATACTGCTATGATATGTTATAAGCATTAAACGCGTGTAACGAAACTATTCGGGTAGCGTGGGGGTTAAAAGGAGGTGTTTCCGAATGGCTTACAAAATCAGTGATGAGTGCATTAATTGCGGTGCATGTGCAGGTGCTTGCCCTGTAGGCGCAATCAGCGAGGGAGATGCAAAGTACGTTATTGATGAGGGTACTTGTATCGATTGCGGTGCATGTGCAGGTGTTTGTCCGGTAGGTGCTCCTCAGGCGTAATCAAACAACAAATTACAACGCAACATTCGTATTTAATTAGCGGGTGTTGTGTTGTTTTTTGATGTGAAAATGAATAATTTATGTAAATAAACCATACAATATTTGGACATTTAAAACGAATTGATATAAATATTCATACAATATATTGACAAAAATTCTTGCTAATGATATTATATATTTATACAGATATTAAAGTGCATAAGATTCAGCACGGAAAGGGGCAGAAAGTATGAGAAGAGATATGGCACACGAATGGGAAGGCTTTGTGCCCGGAGCATGGTGTGATGATATAAATGTCAGAGATTTTATTCTTAATAACTATACACAATATGACGGTGATGAGGAATTTCTTAAGCCTGCTACTGATGCAACAAATAAGCTTTGGTCAATGGTAACAGAGCTTGCTAAAAAGGAACGTGAAGCCGGCGGTGTTCTTGATATGGACACTGATGTAGTATCAACAATTACATCTCATAAGGCGGGGTACCTTGACAAAGCACTTGAGAAGATAGTCGGATTTCAGACAGACAAGCCGTTTAAACGTTCTTTGCAACCATTTGGTGGTATCAGGATGGCACAAAATGCCTGCAAGGAAAATGGCTTTGAGGTTGATCCCGAAATAGTTGAAATATTTACTAAATATAGAAAAACACATAATCAGGGTGTGTTTGATGTATACACGCCTGAGATGCGTCTTGCCAGAAAATCTGCGATTATTACAGGACTGCCTGACGCATATGGCAGAGGCAGAATAATTGGCGATTACCGCCGTGTCGCTCTTTACGGTGTGGACAGACTTAAGGAGGATAAAAAGCATCAGCTTAATACCTCTCTTGTCAGAATGACCGCTAAAAATATGCAGCTTCGTGAAGAGCTTACCGAGCAGCTTAGAGCTTTGGATGAGCTTTGTGAGCTTGGCAGAATTTACGGCTATGACATTTCACGTCCTGCTGAAACTGCGCAGGAAGCAATTCAGTGGCTATATTTTGGTTACCTTGCTGCTGTTAAAGAGCAAAATGGTGCAGCAATGAGCCTTGGACGAACATCTACATTCCTTGATATTTATATTGAAAGAGACCTTAAGAAAGGAATTATAACAGAGGAGCAGGCTCAGGAATATATAGACCATTTCATTATGAAACTGCGTCTTATTAAATTTGCCAGAACACCTGAATATAACGAGCTTTTCTCGGGAGATCCTACATGGGTAACTGAATCGATAGCAGGAGTTGGTATCGACGGAAGACCTCTTGTTACGAAAAATTCTTTTAGGTATCTTCATACACTTGACAATCTCGGTACTGCACCCGAACCTAATATGACGGTATTGTGGTCTGTGAATTTGCCGAGAAAATTCAAGGAATATTGTGCTAAAATGTCAATCAAGACATCTTCTATTCAATATGAGAATGATGACCTTATGCGAGTTACACACGGCGATGATTATGCTATTGCTTGTTGTGTATCGTCTATGAGAATAGGAAAAGAAATGCAGTTCTTCGGCGCAAGAGCCAACCTTGCAAAGTGCCTTTTATATGCAATTAACGGCGGTGTTGATGAAAGACTGAAAATACAGGTAGGACCAAAATATCGTGCCGTTGAGGGTGATTATCTTCACTTTGACGATGTTATGGAAAAATACGATGCTATGATGGAGTGGCTTGCCGGTCTTTATGTTAATACTCTTAACGTCATTCATTATATGCACGATAAATATTGCTATGAAAGTATACAGATGGCACTTCACGACAGAAATGTAAAAAGATACTTTGCTA
>JAZROS010000172.1:0-2158 GCA_045648825.1 Clostridia bacterium
AATAAAAAGTATTTGCTCACCATCACACTTTCCGAAAGCGGTTTGTATATTTTTGGCGAAGAAAATTTGACCTTTACATCATAAAAAAACGTCTGCATAAGCAGACGTTTTTATCTTATCCGTTAAAACCGTTAGGGTTCATAGACTGCCATCTCCAGCTATCCTCGCACATTTCGGCAATTTTACGTTCAGCCTTCCATCCGAGCTCGTTTAGTGCTTTAGTCGCATCTGCATAGCACTCTGCAATATCTCCCGGTCTTCTTGGGTCAATCTGGAAAGGAATTTCCTTACCGCAGGCCTTTTCAAAGGCTTTTATTACCTGCAAAACAGAATATCCGTTACCTGTTCCGAGGTTAAAGATATGTACTCCAGATTTGCCTGTTTTATGCTCAACTGCCTTAAGGTGTCCCAAAGCAAGGTCAACAACGTGAATATAATCACGCACACCTGTTCCGTCAACGGTCGGGTAATCGTTACCAAAAACGTGTACCTTTTCAAGCTTGCCTACTGCAACCTGTGCAACATAAGGAAGAAGGTTGTTTGGTATTCCCTTCGGGTCTTCACCTAATGTGCCACTCTCGTGTGCTCCTATCGGGTTAAAGTAGCGAAGGAGTGTAACCGACCACTTATCATTAGCCTTGAAAACATCTGTTAAGATATTTTCAAGCATCAGCTTTGTTGAACCATATGGGTTTGTTGTAGAAAGCGGGAAATCCTCCAAAATAGGAACCGTTTTAGGTATACCGTAAACTGTAGCAGATGACGAGAATACAATATTGAAGCACTCGTGCTTTTCCATAATATCAACAAGGTTTAAAGTGCCTGTAATGTTATTATGATAATATCTAAGCGGTATTGTAGTAGACTCTCCTACAGCCTTTAAACCTGCAAAGTGGATAACCGAATCAAACTTATGCTCGGCAAATACCTTTTCGGTACCCTTATAGTCTAAAAGGTCAACCTCGTAGAACGGGAAATCCTTGCCTGTAATCTTCCTTACAGCATCAAGACTCTTTTCGCAGGAATTGCAAAGATTGTCAAGTACAACAATTTCGTATCCCGCATTTAAAAGCTCAACACAGGTATGGCTTCCTATGTAACCGGCACCGCCTGTAACTAAAATTTTCATTATGTTCACTTTCCTTTCTATAGCTTTATATCAACTGTTACTCTTAATAATGTATATGATATCTATTATATCATATCAGAAACGGTGTTTCAATAACAAGTTTAATATTCTTTTTTTAATTGCAAAAGATTCATCACTTAATATACATAAAACTCTGATAAAAATGATAGTATTTTCTTTGATTTCTAAGGGAAAACTACCAAAAAGGATTAAAGGAGAAATTACTGTGAAAAAGAAAATCAAAAAGCCTTTCAGGGAAGATTATAATATGAGCAGAATTACTATCGACAATGCCGCAAGTAATACTGAATGTACCGGTCTTACTCCTACTCCTGCCGATTCGAGCGAGGAACGTGATTCTTATGCCGCAATCTCAAACTTCTTTCCTGAAGATATTGCATTTAAACCTGAAGGTGAATGAACGAAAAGAGCTGCTTTTTAAATTTTAAGCAGCTCTTTTATAATGTCAAAAAAACTTTTATTATCATCCGCCGCATCATATATATCTCTGTCAGCAACTATATCGATTTTGGCAATCAGCCTGTCGTTTTGGTATAATTCAGCTATGCCCAGCTTCTCGCCCTTGTTAATCGGAGCACTAATTCCCTCCAGAGTCCTTACCTTCACCTCACGGTTTTCCTTTATTCCCTTACATCAACCGCAACAAGTTCATCCGCAGCAACAAGCTCCAATTTCTCCCGACCTACTGAAAGTGTCTTAATAACCTCACCTTTTTTTACCTTAACACTTTTCTCGCAAATATCAAAACCGTAATCGAGCATTTTCTTATGGTCTTCCCAGTCGCACGGATCGGACAAGGTTACTGCAACCAAGGTTATACCGTCCCTCCTCGCAGCAGTTACAAGGCACCTCCCTGATTTTTTTGTAAAGCCCGTTTTTATGCCTATTATACCCTCATAATTCCACAAAAGCTTGTTATGATTTTTAAGGTAAGTTATCTCGCCATCCTGATTGGTTATTTTCATTTCCTTGCTTTGCACTATCGGACTTAATTGCTCATTCCTAATA
>JAZROS010000173.1:0-5296 GCA_045648825.1 Clostridia bacterium
TCTTCCAATGCTTTTAATAATTCTTCGTTCATTTTCTTAATCATTCCTTTCTCAATCTGTTAAAACTCAAAGCTTAATCTTATATTTACTGCGTCCTTTTTTGGTATATCCCAAACCTCACCACCAACATCAACCGATGCAATGTCATTGGAAAATCCCTTAAGGATACCGCTTATTTCCTTTTGTCCGTTTTTTGCCGCATATAGCTTAACATCAACCTCACGACCTATATAGTGATTGAACTCACGTTCGGTAGTAAGCTTTCTGTCAGCACCCGGTGATGATACCTCAAGCACATATGGATCTTTTATCGGGTCTAATTCGTCAAGCTTATCAGATATCGCACGGGAATAGGTTTCACAATCATCAATCCCCACGCCGCCGTCCTCGTCTATAAAGAGCCTCAGGTAATACTCGCCGTCCTCTTTTTTGTACTCAACGTGCACAAGAAAGACTCCCTGCTCTGCCGCAACTAAATCACCTATGTTAAATACAAGTTCCTCTGTTTTGTTCGCCATTTAATCGCCTCCGTTTCCTTAAATGAAAGAGTGGACCTTTTTCCCAAAAGTCCACTCATAAGATACTACATTATGAAACTATGGTTATTATACCATATATGTTAACAAAATGCAAGTATTTTTTTTAATTCCTACAAAATTCAAATTGTGCAACAATTTTCGTATATCGTTATTTCGCACCGAGGGAGACGTACGGGCTGTACTTCCCCGAGGGAGAAAAGCGATAGACGGAAATTTAGCCAATTTTCTGTGTCCAGCCAAATTCGTCTTCTATCTTACCCCACTGAATACCTGTAAGAGTATCATAAAGCATCTGTGAAATCTCGCCGATTTCGCCATTATTTATCGGCATTACCAGGTCGCCGTATTTAAGCTCGCCCATAGGTGATATAACAGCAGCAGTACCCGTTCCCCATGCTTCCTCAAGCTTGCCGTTTTTATAAGCATCAACAAGCTCATCTATAGAAATTCTGCGTTCCGATACCTTATAACCCTTTTTCTGAAGAAGCTCAATAATCGACATTCTGGTAATACCGCCCAAAATTGAGCCTACAAGTGCAGGGGTTACAATCTCACCGTCAATTTTGAAGAATACGTTCATCGCGCCAACTTCTTCTATATACTTTCTCTCAACGCCGTCGAGCCATAGAGTCTGAATATAACCCTGCTTTTCAGCCTCCTCCTGACCCTTTAATGAAATAGCATAGTTTGCACCTGCTTTTGTAAAGCCTGTACCGCCGACAACAGCTCTGACATACTTCTGCTCAACAAAGATTTTAACAGGAGCAAGGCCGTTGGGGTAATATGCACCAACAGGTGAAAGTATAATTGCAAAAGTAAGATGCTTTGCAGGATGCACGCCGACGTGAGCATCTGTTGCAAATATAAACGGTCTTATGTACAAGGACGCACCGTCAATCGAAGGAACCCAGTCCTCATCAACCTTAACAAGAGTCTTAATAGCTTCTATTGCGAACTCCTCGTCAATCTTTGGAATACAAAGTCTGTCGCAGGAGAGATTCATTCTTTCCATATTCTTTTCAGGACGGAAAAGCTGAATTGAGCCATCTTTAGTGCGGTATGCCTTAAGTCCCTCGAATATTTCCTGTGCATAGTGAAGCACCATCGATGCAGGGTCAAGCTGGAAAGGTCCGTAAGGAACAATTCTTGCGTCGTGCCAGCCCTCGCCCTCATCATAGTTCATAATGAACATATGGTCTGTATAGTAGATTCCGAATCCGAGCTTGCTTTCGTCGGCAGGCTTCTGTTTCGGTGCAGTAGTTCTTGTGATTTTGATTTCCATTTTATCATTACATCCTTCCGTAAATTCAAATTATTCTATATTATAATCCTTTTTTTTCAAGTTGTAAATGGTTATTTTATATTTTTTAACCAAAATTATTGCAATATTCTAAAAAAAGCCGTCAAATTGCAATAATTTTGCACTTAATAACAAATGTTCTCTTGACATTGACAACCAAGATTGGTACAATATAGAGTATCCATTTATAATCAGCCGTATATTACACAAAAATACGGTTTGAAAAAGCCATCGAATACAACTAAGAGGGCATTGTCCGTCATACACAAAACATACGGACAGTAATACCATTTTATATAAGGAGGAGAAAGATTTGAAGATGACCGGCGCAGAAATGGTTGTCAAAACCCTTGAAGAAAACGGCGTTACTACCGTTTTCGGATACCCCGGTGCAGCCAACTGTCCAATTATTGACAAATTCCCCGGCTCGTCCATCAAGCACATTCTGGTAAGAAATGAACAGGGTGCCGCTCATATGGCATCAGGCTTTGCACGAGTTACCAAAAGACCCGGTGTATGTACTGCAACATCAGGTCCGGGAGCTACAAACCTGATTACCGGTATTGCTACAGCTTATATGGACTCTGTTCCGATGATTGCAATTACAGGTCAGGTTAATTCTTCGCTTTTGGGACGTGATGCTTTTCAGGAAGTTGACATTACTGGTGCAACGCATCCATTTACAAAGCACAACTATCTCGTAAGAGACGGACTCGACCTGCCGAGAATTATTAACGAAGCATTCTACATTGCAAGCACAGGAAGACCGGGACCGGTTTTGATTGATATCCCTATGGATTTATTAAAAGCCGAGTACGATTATCCCGAAGAAGAAAAGAAACCTATTTCAATCAGGGGTTACAAGCCGATTGGTATGGGCAAGGCTCACGAAATGCAGGTTAAAAAGGTTGCTGAGGCTATCAAAACCGCCAAAAAGCCTGTAATTTTAGCAGGTGGTGGTACTGTTATTTCAGATGCCACAAAGGAGCTACGTACATTCGTTAAAACAACAGGCATACCTGTTGTTTCTACAATGACAGGTATCGGTGCAATAGAGGGCGGAAATGATTTGTATTTCGGCATGATTGGCTCGCACGGAATTAAGATTGCCAATATGACACTTAATCATTCCGACCTGCTTGTAATCTTGGGTTCAAGACTCGGCGACCGCTCAGTCGCAAACGCGGCAGGACTTGAAAGCAGAACAAAGATTATTCACATCGACATCGACCCTGCCGAAATCGGCAAGAATGTCGTGCCTGACATTCCTGTTGTCGGCGATATTAAAGACGTTTTAAAGCAGCTTAACAAGCTTCTTTCGGGTTACAAGGTACCTGAAGACTGGACAGAGTATGTAAACAAAATCCGTTCTGACTGGACCGTTCCCGAATCAAGCGAGGATAACGGTTTTGTTAATCCGAAACACTTTATCGCACGTCTTTCGGAAAGAGCAGGCGCAGATGCATACGTATCAACAGAGGTTGGTCAAAATCAGATTTGGGTTTCCAACCACTACCACTTTGCAGAGCCGCATCACTTTATAACATCGGCAGGCTTTGGTACAATGGGTTACGGTCTCCCCGCCGCAATCGGTGCATCAACCGCTACTAAGGATACTGTAATCGCCGTTATGGGCGACGGCAGCTTCCAGATGGATTTACCCGAGCTTGGAACAATGTGTCAGTGGGATATACCTGTCAAGATGATAATACTGCAAAATCATCGTCTTGGTATGGTACACGAGCACCAGTTCCTGCTTTATAAATCAAATTATCAGGCGGTACACCTTGACGGAAGTCCTGATTTCTGCAAGCTTGCTGAGGCTTATGGGATACCGTCAATGAAAATTGACGAGAACTCAGAAATCGAAGAGGGCTTAGATGCACTTTTTGCTGATGACAAGAGCTTTATGCTTGTAGTCGAGGTTGACCCGTATGAGCCGACAGGCGGTTCACTGAATATGCACTATTTACCGAAGGAGGGAAAATAAGATGGAATCAAAGTACATTCTTTCCGTTCTTGTTGAGGACAACTCCGGTGTTCTTTCCAAGGTTGTAGGCTTGTTCTCACGCCGCGGTTTTAACATTCACTCCCTTGCGGTCGGTGTTACCAATATTGACAGTGTTTCAAGAATAACAATCGAGGTTATCGGCGACGAATTGACCGTTGAGCAGATTTCAAAGCAGCTTAATAAGCTTGTGGACGTTATCAAAATCAAGGTTTCAAAAAGCGACGAGCTTGTAAAAAGAGGTCTTTTGCTGGTTAAGGTTAAGATTTCGCCCAAGAACCGTACAGACGTTATTCAGATTGCTGACATTTTCAGAGCTAAAATTGTCGATGTATCACAGTCTACTCTCACAGCAGAATTGACGGGCGACGATACAAAGATAAACGCATTTTTGGAAATGCTCCAGCCTTACGGCATTGAGGAAACTGCAATGACCGGAATGATTGCCTTGGAAAGAGGCACAAACGTACTAAAAGCATAAAATTATATTTAATAAACGAAAGGAAGTTTTCTATTATGGCACACATCTACTACGAACAGGACTGTAATCTTGGTCTTTTAAACGGCAAAACCGTTGCAATTATCGGCTTCGGCAGTCAGGGCCACGCTCACGCAATGAACCTCAAGGACAGCGGTGTTAACGTAATCGTTGGTCTTTACGAGGGTTCAAAGTCAAAGGCTAAGGCTGAGGAATACGGTTTAAAGGTAATGAACGTTGCAGACGCTACAAAGGCTGCTGACCTCATTATGATTCTTATTCCCGACGAGAAACAGGCTGACGTTTACAAAGCAGAAATCGCTCCCAACCTCACAGAAGGCAAGACACTTGCATTTGCACACGGCTTTAACATCCACTTTGGTCAGATTAAGCCGCCCGCAAATGTTGACGTAATTATGGTAGCTCCTAAGGGACCGGGCCACACAGTACGTTCAGAGTATGTTGCAGGTAAGGGTGTTCCCTGTCTTATCGCTATCCATCAGGATGCTTCAGGCAAGGCTCTTGAGAACGGCTTAGCTTATGCAGCAGGTATCGGCGGTGCAAGAGCAGCAGTTCTTGAAACAACATTCCAGTGCGAGACTGAAACTGACCTCTTTGGTGAGCAGGCAGTTCTTTGCGGCGGTGTAACAGCTTTGATGCAAGCAGGCTTTGAGACACTTGTTGAGGCTGGTTATGACCCCAGAAACGCATACTTTGAGTGCGTTCACGAGATGAAGCTTATCGTTGACCTTATCTACGAGGGCGGCTACTCAATTCTCAGATACTCAATTTCAGACACAGCTGAGTACGGTGATTACGAAACAGGAAAGCGTGTCATCACCGAGGAAACAAAGAAGGAAATGAAGAAGGTCCTCGCAGAAATTCAGGACGGTACATTCGCAAGCAAGTGGATTGCAGAAAACAAGAACGGACGTTCACACTTCAATGCTTGCAGAAGAATTGGTACAGAG
>JAZROS010000174.1:0-2923 GCA_045648825.1 Clostridia bacterium
CTTATGACGTAATGAATAACTGGGGTGCAAACCACGGTGCAATCAGCTACGGTCATATCGGTGCAGACCTTATTACTATGTGTTCAATGCTCCGTATCCCCGTTTGTATGCACAACGTACCTGAAGACCAGATTTTCCGTCCTGCTGCATGGAACGCATTCGGTATGGATAAAGAGGGTCAGGACTACCGTGCTTGCGCAGCATACGGTCCGCTCTATAAATAATTCGCATTATAAAAGCCAAAGTCCAATGGACTTTGGCTTTTTTGTGTTTTACTGAAGTTCTTTTAAGAGTGCTTCCTTTAAGGCTTGCGGATTACAGTTACCCTGAAGCTGTCTCATACACTGACCGAAAAGTGCCATAAACACCTTTTCTTTTCCGTTTTTGTAATCTTCAACAGATTTCGGGTCAGCGGCACATACTGCCTTTACAACCTCTTCAAGCTTTCCTGTATCATTGGATACTATAAGGCCGTTTTTCTCTGCATATGCTTTCGGGTCAATATCCTCGTCAAACATAACAGCAAGAATTCTCTTTGCATTACCTCTGTTTACCTTTTCCTCTGCAACAAGCTTAATAAGCTCGCCAAGAGCCTCACCTGAGATGGAAAGCATATCGGCTGTCATCTGCTTTTTGTTGAGGATAGTCATACAGTCGGTAATAATCCAGTTAGCCGACTCCTTTGCAAGACCGCTTGTTTTATATGCAGCTTCAAAAACATCGCAAAGTGCACGGCTTTGAATAAGCTGGTCGGCATCGTATTCGGTAAGACCGAGCTTAATATATTTTTGAGCCTTAACCTCTGGGAATTCGGGAAGAGTTTCTTTAATTCTGTTGTACCACTCGTCATCAATTACAACAGGCATAACATTCGGGTCGGGGAAATAGCGATAATCTCCTGCAGTTTCCTTGGTTCTCATAGCATAGCTCTTGCCCTTGATATCGTCCCAACGGCGTGTTTCCTGAACAAGAACCTCTGTGCCGTTTTCAATAGCATCAATATGTCTTGCAGTTTCATACTCAATCGCTCTTTCAATAGCAGAGAGCGAGTTCATATTCTTCATTTCTGTTCTTACACCCAAAACATTGCTGCCCTCGGGTCTTACAGAAAGGTTAACGTCGCAGCGCATTGAGCCTTGTTCCCAACGGCAGTCGGAAACCTTGGCAAATCTTAAAAGTGAACGAAGTCGCTCTAAGTACGCAACAACCTCTTCTGCACTCGATAAATCAGGCTGGCTTACAATCTCGATAAGGGGTACGCTTGTTCTGTTGAAGTCAACAAGAGTGGAATCTGTCCAGTCATCGTGGACAAGCTTTCCTGCGTCCTCCTCCATATGAATTTGCTTAATCCTGACCTTCTTTTCGCCCTTTGAGGTCTTAATATCAACTGTTCCGTTTACGCATACGGGTGCAAACCACTGTGTTGTCTGGTATGCGTTGGGAAGGTCGGGGTAGTAGTAGCTCTTTTTATCAAAGGTGGTTGTTCTGTTAATATCGCAGTTAAGCATCATACCTGCGGTCATACCGAGGTCAACAACGTGCTTGTTGACAATAGGAAGCATACCGGGCATTCCACAGCAAGCAGGGCAAACGTGGTCATTCTGCTCACCGCCGAACTTAGCTGAGCAGGAGCAGAAAATCTTTGACTCTGTCGCCATTTCAACGTGTACTTCAAGACCGATGACGGTTTCGTATTTCATATTATTTGCCCTCCTTTCTAACTTTAGCTGCTAAATCCAAAAGGCTGTTTTCGGAAAAAGCTTTACCTATCAGCTGAACTCCGCCGACTACTGCGCGGGGAAGTCCTGTAATAGAAGCAGGGGCAGTATAAAGCGACTCTTCGTATGCAATATAAGTATTTGCATCGGTGTCAGCTTTGGTATACTTAGTCTTTGAACATACGGGCAAAAGTACCGCATCAAAGTCAGCAAACAATTTATCGAAATATTCTACAATAACACGGCGAACTCTAAGAGCCTTGTCGTAAACCTTCATATAATTATCTTCGGAAAGTGTTTCCGAGCCAAATAGTATAGTTGACTTTAAGAGATAGCCGAAAGCTTCCGTTCTGCTGTTGGTGTAAAGCTCGTCGATGTTTGAAAACTCCGCTGCTCTGTAACCGTACTTGACTCCGTCATATTTGGAAACATTGTTGCAAACCTCGGCAGACATCAAAATATTCCACGCCGCCTGTGCGTATGTAAGCTCGTTTGCATCAATCTCGAAAAATTCTACATCTTCTGCATTTGCTTTAAAGCTTTCAATAAGTGCCTTTACATCGTCGCTTGCACTGTCAACAAGAGAAGTAGCAACTGCTATCTTTTTAATTTCATTTCTCGGTGCATCAGCTTTTAAAAGTGCACATTTATCCTCGGGAAGACTTGTGCCGTCCTTTTCGTCGTGCCCTGAAATAGCTGATAAAACCTCGCGGCAATCATTTGCGGTTTTAGCACTTACTGCCACACACTCACCCGAGCAAGCAGCAGGAATTACACCAAATCTTGAAACTGTTCCATAGGTCGGCTTGATATAAACAAGGTCAGCCATAGCCGCTGCTCTTGAGGTTGCACCTGAAACATCCATACCGATAGCGGCAACAGCTTCGCCATTTTTTACTATCTCAGCTCCAGCACCGACAAGGTTGCCGTTGCTGTCTTCACACTCACCATAGTACGAGGTCTCGCCCAAAAGGTCAATTCCCATTTCGCCGACATTTGCCTTGCCGCTTATACCAAAGCCTGGATACTTTAATTTAGAGATAATCTCTGCATCAAAAAGGCTCATATAACCGTCAAGCATCTTTGAGCCTGCGGAGGTGGGCATATCCTTAGTCAAAATCATATCGTCAAGCACAACGGGCTTACCTGATATGTTTTCCGATTTTGAAATATATAACTTCACTTATAATCACCCTTTCCTAATT
>JAZROS010000175.1:0-5041 GCA_045648825.1 Clostridia bacterium
ATTCACATGAAGTAGAAAATATGTGTCCCTTAGCAAAGGGCGCATATAACGGTCCCGCTCCCATTCCGGAGGAGGGCAAATGGGTACAGGTAAAGGAAGTTAAGGATATTTCCGGTCTTACTCACGGTATCGGTTGGTGCGCTCCCCAGCAGGGCACTTGTAAGCTTACCCTTAACGTTAAGGAGGGTATTATTGAGGAGGCTCTCGTTGAGACACTCGGTTGCTCGGGTATGACTCACTCTGCCGCTATGGCATCTGAAATTTTGGTTGGTAAAACTCTTTTAGAGGCTCTTAATACAGACCTTGTTTGTGACGCTATTAACACAGCAATGCGTGAACTTTTCTTACAGATAGTTTACGGCCGTACACAGACTGCATTTTCTGAGGACGGTCTTCCCATCGGTGCGGGACTTGAGGACCTTGGTAAAGGACTTCGTTCACAGGTTGGTACTACATATGCAACTCTTGAAAAGGGTCCGCGTTACTTAGAGCTTGCAGAAGGATATATTACAAAGATTGCTGTTGACGATAACGACGAGATTATCGGCTATAAGTTCGTTCACCTCGGCAAGATGATGGAAATGATTGCTAAGGGTATGGACGCAAACGAGGCACTTGAAAAGGCAAGCGGTCAGTACGGCAGGGTTGACGATGCTGCAAAGCTCTTAGACCCCAGACACGAATAAGGAGGTAACGCATAATGGCACTGTTTGAAAGTTATGAAAGAAGAATAGACCAAATCAATGCGGAGCTTGCTAAACACGGCATTTCCTCCATTGAAGAGGCTAAGAAAATCTGCGATGACGCAGGTGTAGATGCTTACGGTATCGTAAAGAGCATTCAGCCGATTTGTTTCGAGAATGCTTGCTGGGCTTACACTGTAGGTGCAGCTATTGCTATTAAGGAAAACTGCAAGAAGGCTGCTGACGCTGCTGAGAAAATCGGTTTGGGACTTCAGTCCTTCTGTATCCCCGGCTCAGTTGCTGATGACAGAAAGGTTGGTATCGGCCACGGTAACCTCGGTGCGATGCTACTTCGCGAAGAGACAAAGTGTTTTGCATTCCTTGCAGGTCATGAGTCATTTGCTGCTGCAGAGGGCGCTATCGGTCTTGCACGTTCAGCTAATAAGGCAAGAAAGGAAGATTTGAGAGTAATCCTTAACGGTCTTGGTAAGGATGCTGCTCAGATTATCTCAAGAATTACCGGCTTTACCTATGTTCAGACTCAGTTTGATTATTCAACAGGTAAGGTTTCAATAGTTAAGGAAACAGCTTACTCCAAGGGTGAGAGAGCAAAGGTTCGTTGCTACGGTGCAGACGATGTTCGTGAGGGTGTTGCTATAATGCACCTTGAGGGCGTTGACGTTTCTATCACAGGTAACTCAACAAACCCGACACGTTTCCAGCATCCTGTTGCAGGTACATACAAGAAGGAATGTATCGAGCAGGGTAAGAAGTACTTCTCAGTTGCATCAGGCGGCGGTACAGGACGTACACTTCACCCCGATAATATGGCTGCAGGTCCGGCTTCCTACGGTATGACAGATACAATGGGAAGAATGCACTCAGATGCACAGTTCGCAGGTTCTTCATCAGTTCCCGCTCACGTTGAAATGATGGGACTTATCGGCGCAGGTAACAACCCGATGGTTGGTATGACTGTTGCTATTGCGGTTGCAGTTGAAGAGGCTCTTAATAAATAAGAATAAAAACTTGTAGGGGAGGGTTTCTATGCCCTCCCATTTTCTTTTAGACACATCATTTTAAGGTTTTGCCTGTGGTGTGTCTAACTTTTTAACGATTTAAATATCATTGAAAGTATTGTATTTTACCTCTTAATATGATATACTACAATTACCATCGAATTACGAGAGGGTGAGATGTTATGTCAATAGATAAAGCTATTGAAAATGCCATTACGTCAGTTAAAATGGAAGGCTACCAAATTGATAATGATTGTGTCCAGTGGTGTAAAAAGCTTTTGAATAATGAAATCAGTTTGGCACAATATATCGCTTTTGTAAAACAAAAATCAGGTGATTTAAGATGAGTTACAGTATAGATTCAATCACAGATGATTGTTATGAAGGAACTTTTTGCCTCATAAATAAACTTAATATTCGAGATGAGAAGCAATTAGAAGTTGTGGAATCTCATATCAGCCTTGCAAAGATTTCATTACTTCAACAAAAGCCGTTATCAGGCAATTTCGATTTTGAGCACTACAAAGCTATTCACAAATTCATATTTGAAGATTTGTAGATTGGGCAGGAACTACAAGAAATGTTAATATTTCAAAAAAAGGAACGTCTTTTGCGAGGGTGGAGGATATAGAAGAGCTTGCTTGTGCCTGCTTTAATAGACTAAAAAATCAAAATTTTTTCAAAGGTCTTGATACAGAAAGCTTTATAGAAAATATTACGGATTTTTATTGCGTTACAAATAACTTGCATCCATTCCGAGAAGGAAATGGCAGAACGCAAAGAGTGTTTTGTCTCAGTTATCACTTAATGCCGGCTATGAAATGAATTTTGCAAATATGGATACTGATAAATTGATGATTGCAACAATTCATTCAGCAAATGGTGTTGACACATATTTAAAAGAGGCACTTCGAGAAATCATTACACCATTAGCGTAATTTACAATGTAAATCGACAAAATATGACACATTATTTAATGAAAATTTTATAATGTGTCTATTTTTGTGTTGATTTAAGATTTTTCCTGTGCTATAATGTAATCAACCACAAATCTTATACGATTTTTATTGTTCCTTGATATTTTAATAGGTTCTTATTTTTATGTGTTTTTGAGTAGAGCTACGTGTTTTCGTAAAAAACGAAGGCTAAATATGCTCTACTTGTTTACAAGGAACAGTCGTATTCGGATGAGATTTGTGGTGAATTTAATCTGAGCCTCGTTTTTTGGCGTGGTGCAGGTTTGTGCCACGCTTTTTTAATTGTGTGAGCTTTTGAAAGGAGAAACCATTATGGCAGACTATAAGGAAATGTATTTTAAGCTTTTTAACAAAATTTCTGACGTTATTGAGGATTTGCAGGAAATTCAAAATCAGGCAGAAGAAATGTATATTGAAAAAGAAAATATAGAGGAATAGAATAATTGATGCAGGGTTCGATAATAGACATCGAATCCTGTTTTTTTGCCTTGACATTAACTATATTTGGTGGTAAAATTGTTGTTTGTAAAAAGGGGGATATACATAATGAAACTTAATAAATTACAGCCTAAACTGTTTTCGTGTATGAAAACATATTCAAAGGAACAGTGTATAAAGGATATTATATCAGGTATAATCGTTGCGATAATCGCTTTGCCGCTTTCTATTGCTCTTGCACTTGCATCGGGAGTTGGTCCTGAGCAGGGACTCTATACTGCGATTGTTGCAGGCTTTGTAATCTCGTTTTTAGGCGGAAGCAGGGTGCAGATTGCAGGTCCTACGGCTGCTTTTGCGTCTATTGTAGCAGGCATTATTGCCGCAAACGGCTTTGACGGACTTATCGTTGCAACCGTTTTGGCAGGTATTATTCTTGTTGTAATGGGATTTTTGGGGTTTGGTAACCTTATAAAATTTATACCGAGAACTATTACCGTTGGTTTTACGTCGGGTATTGCAGTTACTATTGCGATAGGGCAGATAAAGGACTTTTTAGGCCTTACCTTCGAGCGCTCGCCTGTAGAAACTATGGAAAAGGCTGCAGAGGTTGTAAACACCATTGATACACTTAACTGGCAGGCGGCTCTTGTTGGACTTCTTGCACTTGCAATTATGATTGTAGTACCAAAGTTCCTTAAAAAAGTGCCACCGTCAATTATTGCAATAGTTGTCTGTTCGGCTGTTGTAAAGCTTGGTAATCTGAACGTGCTTACAATCGGAGACCTATACCAGATTTCAAGTGCTTTGCCGAAGTTTTCGATGCCTGCTATCTCGCTTGGTACTGTAGCAGCGGTTCTGCCCGATGCTTTTACTATTGCAGTATTGGCAGCGGTTGAGTCGCTTCTTTCCTGTGTGGTCGCAGACGGAATGATTGGCAGCCGTCATAACTCAAATATGGAGCTTGTGGCGCAGGGCGCAGGTAATATATGCTCGGCACTTTTTGGCGGTATTCCTGCAACGGGTGCAATCGCAAGAACGGCGGCTAATATCAAAAACGGCGGAAGAACACCGATTGCCGGTATGGTGCACGCGGTAGTGCTCCTTGTTGTGCTGGTGTCGCTTATGCCGTATGCGTCAATTATTCCGATGCCTGTTATTGCAGCAATACTTTTTGTAGTTGCGTATAATATGAGTGAGTGGCGTGAGTTTGCGGCTATTGTCAAGACTATGCCAAAGAGCGATATATTTGTGCTTGTTGTAACCTTCATTCTGACGGTTGTATTTGACTTGGTTGTGGCTATTATTGTAGGTTTTGTGCTTGCTACAGTACTCTTTATGAAGAGAATGGCTGATGTAACAGATGTTCACAGCTGGATTAGCGAAGAAGAGGCGAGGGATATAAGATTTAAGAAAATCCCCGAAAACACATATGTGTACGAAATTACAGGCCCCTTGTTCTTTGGTGCTGCCGATAAGATTACTGAGCTTGTTAATAACGCTAAAAAGGGTGCTGTGATTGTCAGAATGAGAAGCGTTCCCGCTATTGATGCAACGGGACTTCACAGCTTTAACAGAATTATTAAGACGTGCAAGAAGAAGGAAATAACACTCATTATGTCCCACGTCAACGAACAGCCTATGAAGGCATTTGTAAAATCTGGGATGTATGATATGATTGGTGAAGAAAACTTCTGCGCAAATATTGACGATGCTCTTGAAAGGGCAAATAATCTGTAAAAATTTTGCGGTATGGGGAAGGAATTATCCTCATACCGCAAAAATGAAAATTTTTAAAAAAAGTTATAAAAAAGTGTTGACAAGACATAATAAATGTGGTATTATGTAGAAGTTGTCGATGAGACATGCGTGATTAGCTCAGTTGGTAGAGCACCTGACTCTTAATCAGGGTGTCCAGGGTTCGAGC
>JAZROS010000176.1:0-5810 GCA_045648825.1 Clostridia bacterium
TTTAACCAACTTTTTGGTGCTCTATGCCCTCGGATGTGTTTTATAATATATATCCTTAATATTTGATTTTACAAAACCCGAATAAATTCTCGTTGTCGATATGTCCGAATGACCGAGCATTTCCTGAATTGCGGCAAGGTCAGCTCCGTTTTCCAAAAGATGTGCCGCAAAGGAATTTCTGAGGATATGAGGTGTTATGTCCGACTCTATTCCTGCCTTGTCCTTATAGGTCTTTATAAGCTTCCAAAACCCCTGTCTTGACATTCTCTCCCCGTTATAGTTTAGAAATAGCGCTTCCGTTTCCTTTCCATTTTTTAGTTGCTCTCTTGCAGACTGGATATATCTGGTAAGTGCTTTTGCAGCAAGCTGACCGATTGGCAAAATTCTTTCTCTTGTACCGCCCGAGCATCTTAGAAATCCCACATCGGTGTTTACATCTCTTACATCAAGTGCAATAAGCTCCGAAACCTTAATGCCCGTCGCATATAAAACCTCAAGCATTGCACGGTCGCGTCTGCCCTTAAACGTCTTTGTGTCGGGTGCAGACAAGAGCTTGTCTACCTCACGGGAAGATAAAATCTGCGGACTTTTGCGGGACTCGGGCGGCACGTCAACATTCAAAGTAGGGTCTGACATAAGATTACCCCCTGCCGTAAGGTACGCATAAAATGCCCTCAAGGACGCTAATGTGCGTTTTACCGTAGTTACTGCTCTTCCCTCCTTCTGCAAGGACAAAAGATATGTCAAAACTGTAGATTTTGTTGTATCAAAAAGGCTGTTTATACCGCTTTTTTCAAGAAAGTTAATGTACTGCTCAGCATCGTGCTTATAGGACAAAACGGTATTTTCCGATTTATCCGCCATAGACTTTACAAATCCGTCAATATGCCTTCGCATAAACACCCCTCCCTAAGCTAAAAGTTAATCCCTTCCATAACCGATTTTACCAGCGCTCCCGACAACGCCGACGACAAAAGCGTTGCGCCCAGAATAAGCAAAAGGCACAAGCCGCTCACAGCAAGATACGCCGGCATACTGTTCTTCCCCGAAGTCAGCGAACACATAACCGACGCAGACATAAGAATTACCATCGGTGCACCTAAAATATCCAAAAAGCACATACCTATACCGCTAAAACCAAGTATCCGAAGTATTGCAGTAACGGAAAAACCGTCCACAAAACCTCTTATCGCCACAACCGCCGCTACAGTAACACCGCCGAATTTAAAAAAAGCGGAGAAAAACAGCACCGACCACATCAAGAGAGCGGATATGACCGCCGTACCTGTCAGTATGCTGATTTCACCGCTTGAAAGTCCTGCAAAATAGTCGTATAAAAGCTCCGGCGCTGTTCTTACGGCAGAAAAACCTCCTATTGTTACACCTGCCGCAAACACCGCCTGTGCAGCTATGAGCCACTTCATCACTCTGCTCATCTGTCCACTCCTTTTCCTTTGAAATATACTGTTAAAATATATTCCAAAAAAGAAGCAGAAATTACAAAAGTCTTAATATTCGCTCAAAGTTGCCATAGCATATCTTGTCTATAAGCTTGTCCGAATAACCGTGCTCTTTAAATGCCTTGATAAGATTTTGCATATCCTGAATACCCGAAAGGTCCTGTGGCAAAACATCAACTCCGTCAAAATCAGAGCCTAAGCCAATATGGTTTTCACCGCCAAGCTTTAAGAAATGGTCTATGTGCTTTATTATATTCTTTATGTACGCCTTATTTCGTCTGTTGAGGAATTTGGGATAGAAGTTTATCCCCACCACACCGCCTCTCGAACAGATTGCGCTGAACTGTTCATCGGTGAGGTTTCTCTTATTGTCGCAAACAGAACGCGCACAGGAATGAGTAGCAACCACAGGCCAGCTTGTAACGCGCATAACGTCCCAGAAGGACTGCTCGTTAAGGTGTGATACGTCCACAATCATACCCATTTTTGACATTTTCTCAATTATCTTTCTGCCTTGTTCGGTAAGCCTTTTTTCACTGTCAACCCCGCCTGCTAAGTGGTTTGCACCGTTCCAGGTGAGAGATGCAAACCTAACGCCCAATTCATAAAGCTTTTCTACATCGGCAGCCGTTTTAATAGGCTCTCCGCCCTCAAGGCTTATAAAGGCAGCCGCATTACCGTTTTTGAGCGCCGCTTCCCTTTGGGCATTATCAGTACAAAGCTCTATTTTGTTTGTCTTTTTCTCCACCTCAAAGCGAAGCTTTTGTATAATTGCCTCAGCTCTCGCCATAGGTGCATTATGATATTCTGGCGCAATATATGCCGCAAAAATCTGTGTATAGCCCTTAGGCATTCTCGTCAAATCCAAATGACAGTCATTTTTCTTAAGTACCTTCCGGTTGTCAAGCAACACTGATGCCGTATCGCAATGTGCGTCTATAAACATCGTAATTACAATATCTCCTTTCAAAATCCCTTCATTTTCAAGGTAAGGGGAATCAATTTACAGCCTGAAGTTAATTTGTTTGTTCTTTTCGCGGAAAAAGCAGTGCAGCAATAGCCGCAGCAGGAACAGATGCGATAATAACCGCCCAGCCTGCCGATATACTGCTAAGCACACTCCACCAGTTAATCAAGGCGGAAATCAGGATAGCAATCCCTACCGCAAAAGCTACCGCCTTGTCCGCTCTTGCTTCGGGCAGGACTATGGCAATAAACATTGCATAAAGTCCTATTCCAAGTGCTGACGAAACAGCCTCGCCCAAAAGATTTCCTGCAACTGCACCCAATGCCGTTCCAAGACACCAGCCGATGTACGGCGCAAAAATAAGTCCTGCCATATATGTAAATCCGACCTTCTGCGGCTTGGTTGACGCAACTGTAAAAATCTCGTCTGTTACACCAAAGGCTATTGCCATTCGTTTGGCCACAGGCATTTTTACCAGCTTTTGCGACAGCACTATACTCATCAGAAGATAACGGATATTTATAACAAAGGTTGCAGCGGCAATCTCTGCAAGAGGTGCACTTTGGCACATAAGCGTCAATGCAGAAAACTGTCCCGCAGATGTGAGATTAAGTGCCGACAGCGCAATAGCTACCCAAACAGGCACATTCTCGGCACTTGCCGTCATACCAAAGGAAAAGGACACCGCTAAGTAGCCAAGTGCAATAGGAAGTCCGTCCTTTATTCCGTCTATAAAATACCTTTTCATCCCAAACTCCGCTCAGTATACAATAATTCAGTTTATATTATCTCTCAAAATTACTGTTTTGTCAATAGAAAGACGAAAAATCTCTACTTTATATAATATACTTTTTGACAATTTTTTCAGTTTTTCTCTTCTACATCCATTCTTCCAATATGTATTCTGCCGTAATCAGAGCTAAGCTTATCAATAATTTCCCTGACCTGTTGACCTTTATCCTTAGGTACTATCACAATCTCAGCAGTAGGATTTTTAATCATAAGAGACCGCACAACGCCCTCCATTCGCTCGCTATCACTTTTGACATATATAATAATTCTGTCATACTCCCCTGCATTTGCAAGCAGCTGAACACAGATCTCTCTTACAAGAGAAAGTACTCCGTAAACCGCAAATACCGACAGTATCGCCACAACAACAGCTGTCATAACATCACTTCCTTTCCCGTATATATTATGCCTTCATAGATGTATTTGTGAAATATACCGAAAATCATGGCATATCAGACCGCCCTTTTGTATTAGCGCAAGCTATACTTTTTCTTGACAAATGGCTGATAAAATTATACAATATACTATGTATGATTTAAAATTGGGAGGTTACATAATGGGACTTACATTAACCGAGAAAATTCTTTCCGCACACTTAGTTGACGGTGTGATGGAAAAGGGAACAGAAATAGGAATCAGAATTGACCAGACGTTAACTCAGGACGCAACGGGCACAATGGCATACCTCGAGTTTGAGGCTATGGGCGTACCGCGTGTTAAGACAGAGCGTTCTGTTGCATATATTGACCATAACACATTGCAGTCGAGCTTTGAAAACGCAGACGACCACCGTTTTATCGGCTCTGTGTGCAAAAAGCACGGCATCTACTTCTCTCGCCCCGGTAACGGCATCTGCCATCAGGTGCATTTAGAGAGATTCGGTATCCCCGGCAAGACCTTAATCGGCTCCGACTCACACACCCCCACTGGCGGCGGTATCGGTATGATTGCCATTGGTGCAGGCGGTATGGACGTTGCAGTTGCAATGGGCGGCGGTGCATATTATATAACCTGCCCGAAGGTCGTTAAGGTAAACTTAACAGGCAAGCTTTCACCGTGGGTTGCGGCAGACACCGTTATCCTTGAGGTTTTAAAGCGTCTTTCTGTAAAAGGCGGCGTGGGCAAGGTTATTGAATATTGCGGCGAGGGTGTCAAAACTCTTTCCGTTCCCGAACGTGCAACCATCACAAATATGGGTGCGGAATTGGGCGCAACAACATCAATCTTCCCCTCAGACGAAATCACAAAAGAGTTCCTTAAGGCTCAGGACAGAGAGGACGCATATACTCCGCTCTCAGCAGACCCCGATGCAGTTTACGACGAGGAAATAGAAATCAATCTTTCCGAGCTTGTACCGCTCGCTGCTTGTCCTCATTCACCCGATAATGTAAAATCCGTTGCCGAAATCGGCAATATGAAGATAGATCAGGTATGTATCGGCTCTTGTACCAACTCATCACTTCTCGATATGATGAAGGTTGCCCACATTCTAAAGGGCAAAACTGTACATCCTGACGTATCTCTTTCAATCGCACCAGGTTCAAAGCAGGTGCTTAATATGCTCGCCGAAAACGGTGCATTGGCAATTATGATTGACGCAGGTGCGAGAATTTTGGAGAGTGCGTGCGGTCCGTGTATCGGTATGGGACAGTCGCCTAACTCAAAGGGTATTTCACTTCGTACCTTTAACCGTAACTTCGAGGGACGTTCGGGAACTAAAGACGGTCAGATTTATCTCGTATCTCCCGAAATGGCAGCCGCATCAGCTTTGACAGGTGTACTTACCGACCCGAGAGATTTGGGCGATATGCCTGAATTCAAGCTCCCCGAGGTATTTACAATTAACGATAATATGATAGTTCCGCCCGTTAGCGAGAGCGAGATGGACACTGTTGAAGTGCTCCGCGGTCCGAATATCAAGCCGTTCCCCGTGGCAGAGCCTTTGGCAGAAACCATTGAGGCTGGTGTAAGCCTTAAGGTAGGCGACAACATCACCACCGACCACATTATGCCTGCAGGTGCAAAAATTCTTCCGCTTCGTTCAAATATACCCAAGATTTCCGAGCATTGCTTTGCAGTTTGCGACGAAACATTCCCCAAGCGTGCATTGGAAATGGGCAAATCAATCGTAATCGGCGGTTCTAACTATGGTCAGGGCTCGTCAAGAGAGCACGCAGCGCTTGCGCCGTTGTATTTAGGGGTTAAGGCAGTTATTACCAAGAGCTTTGCACGTATTCATATGGCAAACCTCGTAAATGCAGGTATTCTTCCCTTAACATTCGAGAATGAGGCTGATTATGACACAATCGACGCTAATGACGTGCTCGAAATTGCAAATGTAGAAAAGCATCTCCGTGCAGGAAATACGCTTGTTGTTACAAATAAGACCAAGGGTAAGAGCTTTAATGTAAATATAGCAGTTTCCGAGCGTCAAAAGGATATGCTTTATGCAGGCGGACTCTTAAACTATACTAAAATTAACGGATAAGGAGAGAACAATATGTCAGACAAGATTTTAATGAAAACACCGCTCGTCGAAATGGACGGCGACGAAATGACCAGAATTATATGGCAGATGATTAAGGACATAC
>JAZROS010000177.1:0-2225 GCA_045648825.1 Clostridia bacterium
ATTATTACCGAATCGGACAGAGCAATGCTGTCCGCAAACGGATATGATATTCTGCAGGATAAACGAGCCAAGACACAGATTGCAGAGTTTAATCTCTTTTCTTCACTTACTGCTGCTTGTGAAAGATTATATATAAGCTATCCTGAAATGAATGATGAAGGTGCTAAAGCAACGCCTGCTGCTATTTTGGGTGAATTGGAGCGGTGTTTTGGCAGTATAAATACCAAATATAAGCAAAAAACTGAGTGGGAGAATATACTTGCCTCGGGCAGAAGTACATATAATAAGCTTATTTCCCGTATTTCTGCAGACATCCCCGAAAAAGAGCGTGAGTTCTGGAATGAGATATGGGAATATGTATCTGCTGAGGATAAAAAAGCAGAATTTACATCTGTAAATAAAGCAGACGATAATGCTGATTTGTCAATATTTCAAGTTGTTGAGGGAAAGCGTGAGGATATTCTTAGTGCACTTTCAAGCTATAATTCGGGCACAACTCATATTAAACCGACAACTGCTGCACGTCTTTACGGCGAGAACAAGAAATTTAGCATAACCGCACTGCAAAAGTATAACGAATGTCCCTTTGCGTATTTTGCAAGATACGGTCTTTTGCTGGGAGATGACAGTGAATACAAGGTCGGTGGCAGTGATATTGGAAAAATGGTTCATTGGGCTGTATGTGAATTTTGCCGTAAGGTTCAGGAAAATGCAAGCACAACAGAGGAAAAGAAGGCTTGTTGGGAACATCTTGACGAGGAAAAGGCTAAGCAGGTTATTGTAGGAATAATAGCCGATGTTGAAAAGAAGTCTATCGAGTCAAATCCTGAATTTTGTGCTGAAAGACTTGCCCTTATTTGCAAAAAGGTGGCAAATACTTTAAACCGTTCAGCTAAAGTTATAAAAGACAGTCTTATAAGCGGCGGATTTTCTGCTATTGATTTTGAAAAGAAATTTAACTGTACTCTTGAAAGAAACGGCGAAACAGTGGATATTGAGGGTGTAATAGACAGGCTTGATACTGCAGAAGATGAAAAGGGCAAGCTGCTAAGAGTAATTGACTATAAAACAGGTATACAGAAATTTTCTGTTGCAGATATTTATAACAAGACAGATTTGCAGCTAATTATATATGCTATTGCAGCCGAGGAAATGTATAAAGATGACAATGCGCGTGTTTCGGCAGTAATGTATAACAAAGTAAGGGACGAGCTTGTAAAGACCAAATTCGGAGCACCGGCTGCGATAATGCCTGCACCTCTTGACGGTGTTATAGTAACAGATGAAGAAGCAACTGCTGATGAGGAAATTCTAATTCACGATATGAGCCTTGCCGAGAAGGAGGCGAAGTCATCATTTCTGCCCCTCCAGACGAAAAAAGCGGGCGGGCTTAAAAAGAGTAATACAATAATATCACGGGCAAAGTTTAATATGCTGACAAAATACGTAACCAAAACAGCAGTTGGAACAAAGCGTCAGGTTTTAGATGGCTATATTGCACCGTATCCTGCGGAGGGCGGGGAACATTCAGCTTGTGATTGGTGTGAGTATTCTTCGGTATGTCTTCACAGTAATGACAGAGACGGAGTGAGAGAAAAGCTAACTGCAAACGCAAAGGCGTGGGAAAAAATTGAGATGGAGGACACAAATGAGTAATGTAGTTTGGACTGCCGAGCAAGAGTCTGCAATAACGGCAAGAGATGCCAAGGTTCTTGTAAATGCCGCTGCCGGCTCAGGTAAGACCGCTGTACTTACCTCAAGAATTATCAAAAGACTCATACCCGATAATAACGAAAAGCCTGTCCGTGCCGATAGGCTCCTTGTGGTTACCTTCACTCGTGCTGCCGCTGCTGAAATGAGTGAAAGAATTGAACGCGGTCTTAAAAGCGAGCTTATAAAAGCATCGGAAATCGGTGATATGAAAAAGAGACGCTTTATATCAAACCAGATTAAGCAGCTTGCAGGTGCTAAAATAAGTACAATAGACTCTTTTTGTCAATCGCTTGTCAAAGAGTATTTTCATATTCTAAATATCAGTCCGAGCTTTCAGATAGTTCAAAAATCCGAAGAAAAGCTTATGAGGGAAGAGGTTTTTGATAAATTAACCGAAAGACTTTACAAAGAGAATAATAAGTCATTCATAACATTGGCAGAAAGCTGTGCAAGAAGTGGCAGAGAAGACAGTATTCGTGAGCTTGTAGAAAGATTGTATGACTTTGCATCCA
>JAZROS010000178.1:0-3317 GCA_045648825.1 Clostridia bacterium
TGGTGTCAAAGGAGGCAGAGAAGCGGCTATCCGTGTTCTTGACAGCTTAAAGCTTGCGGCTATTGTTACACACGTTGCAGATGCACGCACCTGTGCACTTCACCCTGCAAGCACAACCCATCGTCAGCTTACCGATGAACAACTTGCCGAAGGCGGTATCGGCGCAGACCTTATCCGTCTTTCTGTAGGCATCGAAAACGCAGCCGACATCATAGAGGATTTGGATCAGGCACTTTCAAATATCTGAATTTAAGAAAGGCTTTTTGCTATGAACAAAAAAAGCACATACAGAAAGATAATAAAAATATTTACTGTAATTGTAGCTGTAATACTTTTATTGGCTATTACAGCCGTTCTTGCTATGCGTTTTGTTATACTCCCAAAAATCAGCCAGAGGCTTGAATCCTCCGGCAGAGGCGAGTTGGCAACAATTATTGACCAGAACAACAATTTTGGCGCTTTCGCTATGTTAGGTAAGCTTTTTGCCGACAAGGGTATGCTTGAATTTGTTGCAGCTATAGATGGCGAAAGTGTAGCATCGGTAATTGACCTTATGGAAGAAATGGATGCTGAAATTACTATCGAGCCATCTACTACTCCTGCGACACCTTGGCAGGTTGATGAACACCGACACATCGCCACCCCTTCACCTGCACCCCAAGAGGTAGTAAAACCCACTGCGCCACCCGAAATTGCGAATGAAGCAACAAGTGCATATGAGCGGATTTCTAAAGTGGCCTCCGACAAGGATATGTCTGACGGACTTGCAATCATATCCAAGCTGAATATGGGATATATTGCATCTCTTATCTCGGGAGGTCTTACCCCTGCCGAGAAAAGCGAGCTTAAAAGCTATGTTTATTCCAAGCTGACAAAGGCAGAAATCTCCCGTTCTCTTGACCTTTATAACAAGTATAAAAAATATTTGTGAGGCAAATGGTATGAATACTCTTGATGAACATTTAATCAGATGCCACCTTCCCGAAAATCTCAGGGATATTAAAATAACCGTTTTGGATACAACCGAGTCTACCAACAGCTATGCTAAGGTTCTGGATATAACAATCCCTCAGCTTATTACAGCCGACACACAGACAGGCGGCAGAGGCAGGCTTGGCAAAAGCTTCTATTCCCCCAAAGGCAGCGGAATATATATGACTATTGCGTTAAAAACCACCGCAGATGCCGAATATATTACTGTTGCGACGGCGGTTGCAGTTTCTCGGGTAATCACACACTTAGGTGCCAAAAATGTAGGAATAAAATGGGTGAATGACATATTCTCAAACGGCAGAAAGGTTTGCGGAATACTCTGTGAAAGAACAAATGATAAGGTTATAATCGGCGTGGGTGTAAATCTTACAACAAAAGAGTTCCCCGAAGATATAGCAGATATTGCGGGAGCTTTGAATATTAAAGAGGACAGAAATACCGTAATTGCTCAAATTACGTCAGAGATTTTTAATGTAATGGCACTCAGCCCTCGTAAGATTATAGCCGAATACAAAAACTATCTGTTTATTCTCGGAAAGAGGGTTAAGTACATAAAAAACGGCGTGGTTCATACCGCTGTCGCTGAAGATGTAAACGAGTACGGAAACCTTATAGTTACCTCAGATGGAAAAACAGACATTCTGTCCTCGGGCGAAATAAGCCTTGACAGTAGTAATTTTGTATAAAATAAAGGTTGCAGTTCAAAACTGCAACCTTTTTAACTTCAATTAAAAACTAAAAAGCACCGCGAAACGATGCTTTTAGGCTTGATATGTATAGGATCTGAGGGTGGAAGTAATTCCCTACGCAACATATTATACCATAGCCTATTATAGAATGCAAGTGTTTTTTTATAAATATTGTAGTTTTTTTTAATATTTTCTTTTTTTGACACAATATATTCCAAAATTATGTTTTTTCGTCAAAAATGCTCTTATATCTACATATTGTGGTTAGTCGTTACTTTGCAATTTTTCTATTCTCGGACGGCATATTGTTCTGTAGAACACTACACAAAGCACCGTACCAACTATTTCTGCTATGGGTATTGCCGCCCACACTGCAGGGAAACCAAAGAAGGTTTTTAGTAAAAACGCACAGGGAAGTATTACCGCAAGCTGACGTGCTATTGATATTATCATACTTATCGACGCAGCATTTATTGCCTGCAAAAGCGATATTACAACAATACAAAATCCCGCAAAAGTAAAACCGATTGGGATAATTCTGAGTGCAGGAACACCCATAGCATACATAGCTGCATCTGCATCAAAGAGGCTTAAGAAGAATTCGGGGAATATCATAATAAGTGCTGTTCCTACCGCCATCATTGACATAGAAATCTTCATACCAAGCTTCATCGTATCGTATATACGTTGCTTTTTTCCCGCTCCGTAGTTGTACGCAAAAATGGGTATAAGTGCGTTGGAAAGACCAAACACAGGCATAAATATAAAGCTGTTGATTTTGAAATATACACCAAAAATCTGAATTGCTATATCATCACCAAGAATTTTATTCATACCGACAGTCATAATACTTGTAATCGACTGCATTACAATCGCAGGCACTCCGACACGGTAAACATCACGAATGATTTCGCCGTCCGGACGGAAGCCTTTTATCTTTATTTTGATTTCCTTATTGTATCTGGAATTTAACCAAAAAGCAAGTCCTGCCGCAAAGCATTGACCGATTACCGTTGCATAAGCAGCTCCTGCAATACCCAGCTTAGGACAGCCGAGATAGCCGAAAATCATAATCGGGTCAAGTATAATATTAACCACAGCACCTGACATTTGCGAAAGCATACTTAGATGAGTTTTTCCCGTTGCCTGCAAAAGTCTTTCCGCCACAATCTGCATAAATACTCCAACAGAAAACACGGTACAGATAAGCATATACTGTCTGCCCATTTCTATTGTCTGTTCGGTATCGGTAAAATACTGAAAGAATTTGTCCGAAAAGAGTATGCCTATTATTGCAACAGCAATCGACGACATAATTCCGAGGAATACGCCGTTTACCGCCGCTTTATTTGCATCATCAAATCTTTTTTCGCCAAGTCTTCTGGAAAGAAGTGAATTTATTCCCACTCCTGTACCCGATGCGATCGAAATCATAAGCGACTGCACAGGAAAGCACAGCGACACAGCTGTGAGTGCGTCCTTGCTGTACTGCGCCACAAAGACCGAGTCAACAATATTATATAGCGACTGTATAAGCATCGACAGCATCATTGGCAGTGCCATAGTTATAAGAAGGCGATTGACATTCATTACGCCCATTTTGTTTTCTGTTTGCATATTTATCCATTCCCTTTC
>JAZROS010000179.1:0-2194 GCA_045648825.1 Clostridia bacterium
GCGAGAAGATAAACAATGAGGAGAGAATAAAGGGCAAAATGAAGGTCGTATTCCTCGAAAACTACGGTGTATCCATTGCAGAAAAGCTTGTTGTGGCAGCTGACGTATCGGAGCAGATTTCAACAGCAGGTAATGCAGCATCGGGTACAGGTAATATGAAGTTTATGCTAAACGGTGCTGTTACAATCGGAACGTTAGACGGCGCAAATGTAGAGATGCTCCGTGAGGTTGGTGAGGATAATATCTATATCTTCGGACTTACCGCCGATGAGGTTGAGGCGAGAGTACGTCTTGGCGACTCTCAGGAGGTCAAGACCATCTATGCTACCAATAACGTACTAAGACGTGTTATGGACCAGCTTATCTCAGGCGAGCTTGAGCCTACACATCCTCAGCTTTTTGGGGACCTTTACCAGACACTTCTGTTTGGCGATTATGGCTATGCAGACGTCTATATGGTACTTCGTGATTTTGACGCATACTGCGAGACTCACGACAGACTTGCCAAGGACTATCAGAACAGAGACAAGTGGCTTGAAAAGGCAATTATGAACACTGCATCGGCAGGATATTTCTCATCTGATCGAACAATTAACGATTATAACGAAAAAATCTGGCACTTAAAACCTATTAAGTAAATAATTTTACGGTTCGTCGGTAACCGCCGAATCCTACGGGAATATTGTAGGGAACAGCGGTTACCGACGTTCCTCTATCCAAAACACATAAAAAAGGAATAACCGTCAATGAAAGCAGAACACAATTCACACTCGCTTTTTTACAGAAATCCGTTTGGTGCGGCAGAATGTGAAAGTGAAGTAACCATATCAATAGCGATAGAAGATATTGGAATTCCAAAGAGAATTGAGCTTGTAACCGATAATGAACGCTTAGGTATGTATTACACTCAGTCGGTGGGAGAGTATAATATATATACCGCCAAGCTAACGCTACCAAAAAAGCCGTGCAAGGTTTATTATTACTTTGAAATAGATACCGAACAGGGCTTGTTTTACTATGGAAACAATGACAATGCGATGGGCGGTATGGGCAGACTATGGGACAGCGTGCCCGAAAAGAAATATCAGATTACTGTCTATTCCAAAGACTATAAAACTCCCGACTGGTTTAAAAACAGCGTATGCTATCAGATTTTCCCTGACAGATTTTGCAGGGACGGTGATTTTAAGGCGGAAAAGCCGCATATGAAAAAGAGGAATTGGGGCGAGCAGCCGTATTACAAAGCCGAGCAGTTCGGCGGCAAATTCGATTGCTCCGACTTTTTCGGCGGGAATATCGAGGGCATAATATCAAAGCTTTCCTATCTTGCCGATTTGGGCATAGGAGCAATATACTTAAATCCCATATTTAAAGCCTATTCCAATCACCGCTACGATACAGGCGATTACGAAGAAATAGACGAGGTTTTGGGTACAGAAAAGGATTTTGAACGTCTGTGCAAAGAGGCGAAAAAGCACGGAATACGCATAATCTTAGACGGTGTATTTAACCACACGGGCAGCGACAGTAAATACTTTAATAAAAACGGAACATACGATAGTGTCGGCGCGTACCAGTCTTTAAACTCGCCATATTCACCGTGGTACAGGTTTTCCTCTCACCCCGAAAAATACGAAAGCTGGTGGGGAATGGAAACTCTGCCGCAGGTGGAGGAAATGAACGAAAGCTATCGTGATTATATAATTTCGGGTAAGGACTCAATAGTCAAAAGATGGCTTAAAAAGGGCGCTGGCGGCTGGCGACTTGACGTTGCAGACGAGCTGCCAGATAGATTTATAAAAGAGCTAAGGAGCGCCGTTAAGGAAACGGACAGCGAGGCTGTTATAATCGGCGAGGTGTGGGAGGACGCATCAAACAAGGTAGCATACGGCGAAGAGAGGGAATATCTTTTAGGTGATGAGCTTGACTCTGTTATGAACTATCCCTTAAGAAGTGCACTTATAGACTTTGCTCTCGCCAGATGCGATGCAAAAGCCTTTGATATGCGAATTGCATCAATTAAGGAAAACTATCCTAAGGAAACATTTTATTCACTCCTTAACTTTCTCTCGTCGCACGATGTAGAACGAATTTTAACCGTTTTAGGCGGTGATTATCCCGACAGTAAAGATGCTCAGGCGGCATATTATATGAGCGGCGATAAGCTGAATTTGGCTAAAAGGCGGCTTTTTGC
>JAZROS010000180.1:0-4400 GCA_045648825.1 Clostridia bacterium
GAAATTTCCGACTCCCTTTTCTTATTCTGTTACATAAACTCTTGTATCAATCGGCATATAATCTGCAAGCCATCTGATGCTTTCCGGCGCAAGACGGACACATCCATGAGAAAGCATTCCTCTGAGCCTTCCGTCATAAGCATTGCCGTCATAATCAATCAATGTACTGTGCATTGCATAGCCTTTCGGCGCAAAGCGCATTATCGGCGCAACGTAGTAGTCGGCATATGTCCACTTCTCCTGATACTGAAAATACTCAAATTCGCCTGTAATAGTCGGTGTTGAGGACTTGCCTATAGTGCAGTCAAAGCTGGTTACATAATCCCACAAGCCATTGTTTCTTGTAAGAACATTTACCTTATAATCCTTTTTCGACACCCATATAAAATAATTGGTTTTACTTCCTATTCCGGTACTGTTTATATAGTTTTCAACAGCAATAGCATATTCATTTTCAGGGCCTTTGGTATCTGTTGTAATACCTATGTCAAAGGAGTCGCCAACAATAGTCTCTCCCGTTTCTGATAGTGCGGCATAGGTTCCTATCTTGATGGGGGCATACTGCTTATATGTATCGGTATAGTATGTGGCATCAACCACTCCGTTTGCAGGTACAAGATAGAACTGTTCGCCCGTGTAATACTGCTCTACAGGAAAGTCAACCGATACCATACTGTCGCCTATCGCTATATCCGCAGTTTTCGCACTCAAAAGCTCTCCCTTGATGTTATAAAGGAAAAACCTCGCCTTCGACGGAAATGCTATTCCGTTTTTCATATAAAATCTTACCGTTACCTTATCGGTACGAACACCTGTTTTGGGCTTATAAAGAGGAATTGCCTCAACCATAAAGCTCATACTGTCGGCTGTGTTTAAAGGAATTTCACTGCCTATACCAAAGCTTGTACCAACATAGTTGATTGCGGTTATACCATTATTTGCAACAAGGTTATAAACTGCACCTTCTTCATATTGCGGGATTTTAAATTCCAATGTCAGCTTGGTGCTTAAAGCGTCAATATTAGTGCTGGCTTCAGCAACCTTTTCACCCTCAGGCGAATGTAGCTCAAAACTTGCCTCCGATGGTATAACAATAGTTCCGTAATCAAATATACCAAGCTCAACCTTAAGTACATTCTCCTCTGCAAATACGGTATTTACGCACATTAACAGTGCGATAAAAATCAAAAACTTAACTACCTTTTTCATTATGTAGATATATCCTCCGTAAAATTCATAATGCTAACATTCTATCACATAAATTAAATATATTCAAGAGAAAAGAATAAATTACTCCTTGTCCTCAAAAACCTTATGTCCCTGCATAACCTCGCGTCGCTGTTGTTGTGAATACTGTGCATAGTAACGGTGCGTAACCTCTATGTTCTTGTGCCCCATAAGCTCGGCTACCATTTTAATATCCACACCGTCTGCGAGAAGCTGGCAGGCAAAGGTACGTCTTAATGCGTGAGGACGTGTTTTGTCGGGGTGTGTTATTCCTACAGCCTGACAGTAGCTTTTAAGTGTCTTTTCTACGCCACCCACTTTAATTCTGTCCCCTGACCTGTTTAAAAACAGCGGGTCGGTATCCTTTGCATTTATTGAGTCGATATAGTTTTTCATCGCCTCATAAACCTGCGGCGGCATAAAAATCTCCTGCTGGTCTCCGCCCTTTCTGGTAACAATAAACGAGCCTGAGGTTTCGTCCTCTCCGAAGTCAATATCGCCTACATTCAAAGAAACAAGCTCGCTAACACGGACTCCTGTACCAAGATATGTTATAAATAGCGCTATATCCCTCAATTTTCTTCTGTTATATTCAGCAAGCTGTCTGCCCTCAAAATAATTTTCGCCATTATATAAGACATCTATAAGACTTATTGTTTCTTGAGTGGTAAGTGGCTTTTTAATCTTTTGGTGAAGCTTCATAAAATCCACCTTATCGGTTACATTCTGTGCGATTTGTTCGGTTTTGTAAAGGTAGATAAAAAGGCCTCTTACTGCAGATAGCTTTCTGTTAATGCCAAAGGCAGAATTTCTTACTACACGCTTTACAGGCTTGCCTCTCGGCGACGTGTATTCCACCTCATACTCACGAAGATAGGACTTAAAATGTATCAATAAAACAGGTGTAACCCTGTTCATATGCTCCACCGTGAAATCCTCATTCTTCTTAACTTCAGAAAAGCCTTCAAAACGCAGAAAGTCAAAAAACACTTTAATATCAAGACTGTATGCGAGCTTTGTATTCACACTTTCTCCGCTGTAATACTCCTCTATGTACGAAAAAACAAAGTCAGGCAAATCTCTAAGGTATGTCCTTAAATACTTATTCTTTGAAGAAACCGACTGTGCCATATTATTCACCTGCCAACAAATACTTTTGAGCAATCTCTGCCGCTAATCTTACATACTCACCGCACGGACGCTTTTTGTAAAATTCGCTTGTTCGGGGAGTTGGTGTTGCGTCTTTATTTTCGGGCATAACACCCTCTAAAAGTTCAGCACAAATGATGCTTCCCGCTTTCTCCTCAAACTCCTTTGCCATTTCCTGAACCTTTGAGTAAATGAGCTTTCTTGTATCCATATCACCCGCAATGCCCTTAGAATACTTAAGACCTGCGAGCATAAACATTCCCGTAACGGCACCGCATACAGACCTCATACGTCCCATTCCGCCGCCAAACCCTTCGCTTACTCTTAAACCGTCTTCTATCTTTAGTCCCAAATCATCACAATATGCCGCAACTACCGACTGTGCACAATTATATCCGCTATTAAAATTTTCAACCGCTTTATCTGATTTTTTCAATTAAAAATCACCCCTCTTTTCTATTTCTTTATTATACCGCTTAAGAGATTTTTTTGCAAGTATATAGCATACAAAAAGTCGAAAAATAACTATTGATAAATAATTTAAGACGGAGGAAATTGATATGTCGGTGATAGTGATGCTTGCAGAAGGTTTTTTCTTTCTGGTGGGAGGGGTTTACTTTCTGGGTCTTATTATAGGTGCAAGAAAGGATAAGGACGGAATAAAAGATGAGGACAAACGAGAGTCTGAGCGAATAAATGCTATAAGAAAGGTGTCGCTTGGAAAACCTCTTACAGAGCGTGCAAGACCTGTCGCTTTTTCCGAAATTATCGGTCAGGAAAAGGCTTTAAAAGCTCTTAAGGTTGCACTTTCAGGCAGCAATCCTCAGCACATTTTAATCTATGGCCCGCCAGGTGTAGGAAAAACCACCGCAGCCAGAGTCGCATTAGAGGAGGCAAAGCTTTCCCCTGCTACTCCGTTTTTAAGAAGTGCAAAGTTCATTGAGCTTGATGCAACAACACTTCGCTACGATGAACGTTCATTTGCCGACCCATTGATAGGCTCTGTTCATGACCCTATTTATCAGGGATCAGGAGCATATGGCATAGAGGGTATTCCGCGTCCTCAGGCAGGAGCAGTATCGGATGCACACGGAGGTGTTCTTTTTATAGACGAGATAGGCGAGCTGGCGGCAATGCAAATGAACAAGCTTTTAAAGGTATTAGAGGACAGACGTGTCTTTTTTGAAAGCGCTTATTATTCAAGAAACAACAAAAATATACCCCACTATATTCACAGTATCTTCCGCGAGGGCTTGCCTGCTGATTTTCGTTTAATCGGTGCAACCACACGTTCTCCGTCGGAAATATCACCTGCACTGCGTTCTCGTTGTTGTGAAATATTCTTTCTGCCGCTCGGCTTTGACGACGTTGTAAAAATTATCCAAAATGCCACAAAAAGACTTGGAATTGCCATAGAAAATGATGCGTGCACCTTGCTTGCCAGCTACACCGCAAACGGCAGAGATTCGGTAAGATGCTTAGAAATGATTGCTAATCTTTTAGAGTGCGAAAACCGCCAAGTTGTAACAAGAAAGGACGTATTATGGGCAGTCAGGAACAGTCGCTTCGAAAGGCGCAGAAATGACTTTCAAGTCTTTATACCAAGCGAAAAAAAATCCCCGAAGGTACCTAAAAAAATAGTATCTCTCGAGGATTATCTTCTTAAACATTAAATTTATAACGGCAACGACGGTGTTGCATTTAAGTCAAGCTCCGCAAAATCGCCTTTTAAGAAACCAAAATACCCTGCCGCCGCAATCATAGCCGCATTATCAGTACACAAAACAGGTGGCGGATAAATAACCGAAATTCCGTGTTTTGCACACTCCTGTGCCATCATTTCACGAAGACTGCTGTTTGATGCAACGCCGCCGGCAAGGGCGACAGTTTTTACATTGGCATCAATCGCAGCCGAAAGAGTGTGTGTACAAAGAGCCTCGCATATCGCCTGCTGAAAGCTTGCGGCGATATCTGCTTTATTTACTTCTTCACCCTTTTGTTCAGCTTTGTGAAGATAGTTTATA
>JAZROS010000181.1:0-6734 GCA_045648825.1 Clostridia bacterium
CCCGAGAGCGAAAATTATCAAAAACTTTGCCAAACCTCTTGCCGAGGAAAAGGGCAAGATGGACGAATACCGCCTGTATGAAAAGGTGCAGAAAATTGCTCCTACACTTCTTTCCAAGCGTAATCGTGCCGCAAGTGCAAACGTGGACTTCTATTCAGGCTTTGTATATGATATGCTAGGACTTCCCTTAGAGCTCTACACCCCGATTTTTGCTATTGCAAGAATTGCCGGCTGGAGTGCACATCGTATTGAGGAGTTGGTAAATGCAGGAAAGATTATACGTCCTGCGTACAAGAATGTGGCAAAGCACGTTGAATATATTCCGATAGAAGAAAGATAAATATCCCTAAGTGCATATCATACAAGATATGCACTTTTTTTTGTAAACTATCACCTTTTTTTACAAAATGGGTAGATTTTTTTAGAAAAATATAGTAAAATAGATTTATTATTTAACGAATAATCGTATGTCAATATAAAGAAACTATCAAAGGGGAATTTTTAGAAGGGAAGCCTTTATTATGAGAAGAATGAGAATATTGGCACTTTTAGTGTGTATAACAGCGCTTTGCTCGTGTGGCAAAGAGATAAAAAACTACCGTGTTCATAATGACCTGGTAATTTCCTTTACCGAGGCTTTGGGCGACAGAAAGCTCATTTCGGAAAAGCTTACGAAAACAGAGGACGGCAGAGTTATCACAAAGGCGGAATACACATATAGAAGCGACCAGCCTGCTGAGGATAAGGAAAACTACCTCTACTATATGCTTAATCACTACGAAGCTGCATTTCTCGGTGAGGATGTAGCCGCAATAGCGTCGGAAAATTTTGACTACGCGGTTATGGTTGAGGTAACAAATGACGATGATTCATTTACCATATCTCTCACCAGACGGAATATGGTAGAACCGGGAAAATAAGTAAATTGCCTGTTTTCGCAGGCAATTTTTTTATGCTTACGCCCTCTTTACTATTCGATTATTTAGTGGTAAAATATAATTTATAAAAGCTAAGAAAAGGGGGACAGCCTTTTGAAATATATCAGAATAATCATTCTTTTGACAATGCTGTTTGTTGCGACTTCGGCAAATGCGGCGGTTGATACCCAAGGCCATTGGGCAGAAGAATATATAGATGAAATAGAAAAAGAAGGAATAATGTCAGGGAACGGAATCCTTTTTATGCCTGACAAACAGATAACCCGTGCTGAGTTTGTCGTGGCGACAGTCCGTGCAGTCGGTGCTGAGGTAAAGCCTGTGGATAACATTTTTCCCGATGTTGACCAAAACAGCTTTTATGCCCCTTTTATAGCACAGGCCGCAGAGCAAGGCATAATTTCGGGCTATGGGGACGGCACATTTCGCCCTGACAATCCTCTTACAAGGGAGGAAGCGGTGATAGTTTTGTCCCGAGCATTCGGTTTTCTGTCAGGGTATAGTATCAGTGATGAATTTTCCGACTCTCAAGATATAGCAGGTGTGGCAAGAAGTGCATTCGCATATGCTATAAGATATGGTGTTATAAACGGCTACCCCGATAAGACACTAAGACCAAAGGGTACGCTTTCCCGCGCAGAAGCCGCTGTTCTTCTTTTAGGTGCAAGAAAGATAGAGAATGTAACACCTATGCCATATAAGAGCGGAGACGGAACAAAAGAAAATCCGTACGGAATACACACCGCCGCTCAGCTTGATGCGATAAGATATTTTCGTGATAAGGCTTTTGTACTCAAAAATGATATAAAGCTTTCGGGCGAATGGAAGCCGATAGATGATTTTTATGGCAACTTAGACGGTGCAGGGTACATGATAGAGGGTCTTCTTGTTAACACTGATGACAGTTATGCGGGCCTTTTTAAACGTATTACACGAGGCGAGATTAAAAACCTTACGGTAGACGGGCAGATTTCTGCCAGAGGTAATGCAGGTATAATTGCGGGTGAATTTTTAGATGCTAAAATTTCTAATTGTACCGTATCAGGAAAGGTTATGGCGGTTACAAACAATGCAGGAGGATTCTTTGGAGAAAGTGCAGGCAGGATAGAAAATTGCCTGAGCGGAGTGTATATTGTTGAAGCGGGGTCCTTTGCAGGCGGTATTACAGGTCAGAACTACGGTATTATTAAAAACAGCCTTTCCGCAGCCCATACGGTTGTTGCAGATATCTATGCAGGCGGTATTTCCTCGGTTAATGTTGGCGGCAGAATAGAAAATTCTGTTTCTGCTTGTATCCGTGTTTACGATATGCTTTTGGGTAACTGCGGCAGAATTACAACCAATAAAAAGGATTCACGCCTTTTAAACAACTATGCTTATTCGGGTATGGTTACAACCTCCGAATTGGATGTAAATCAGGGTGATAACGATAACGGTGCAGACATTTCGTGGGAAGAGCTTATAAATCGTGATACTCTTTGTAAAATTCTTGGTTGGGATACACGGCAATGGATTGGTGGAGGCAGAAAGGAAGCATATCTCATACCCAGACCTCTATCTACAAAAGCACCTGAGTTTCTTTCAGGCATTACAGAATATGCACCTGTTAAAATAAGAACATCTACAGAGCTTTTAGGTATGATAGACAATCCTGATATGCACTATCTGTTGGCGGATAATATCTATTTCGGCGGTAATGTCAAATGGCGGGTTGCGGCGGATTCCTTGATAGATGAGGAAGGCTTTACAGGCACATTTGACGGCGCGGGAAAGACTATATATAACCTTTCCGTTGAGTCGGGAGAAACGGGAAGATGCGGACTGTTTGCAGTAGTTTACAGCGGTACTGTAAGGAACTTAAATCTTACCAATCCGAATTATTCAAACGGAAAAATAGTGGGTGCTATTGCTGCTGTAAACTACGGTACGATTGAAAATTGCAGTATAAATGGATTTCAAATGAATGTGAGCGGTGATAGCTCTTATGTTGGCGGAGTTGTCGGCTATAATTATGGAACATTAAGAGCAGCCGATGCGTCAGGTAATATAGAGTCAGACGCTAAAAATATTGTTGCGGGCGGCATATGCGGACATAATGAGGGTTTTATTGATGATGTTGCATATACGGGCAGTATCCAAACAAGCAAAATAGGCGGAGTATCAGAATCGGTTGCGAGCGGAATTTGCGGCTACAATGCAGGCGGTATGATTTACAACGCATATTCTTCTGCAGACATAAGACAACAGGCAACCACTATCTACTCAGGAGGAATTTGTGCTATTCAAAGCGATGGCGAAATATATAAATGCTCCAGCCGTGGCAATAATATAGCCGAGCAACCTGGTATAGCTATTGCTGTTGCATACAGCGGAGGTATAACCGGTCTTGCGGCGGGGGGTATAGTAATGAATACCTATTCCTCGTGTGATATAAAGCAATATACATTAAAAAGCTATCTTGGTGGTATATGTGGCTATAACGAGGCGGCAATAATACAGAACGCTTATGCCACAGGCTCGCTTTTGCAGACGAACGATGCCGAAATCAAAAATGATATGATTTCCTATGCTGGCGGTATATGCGGATATAATGAATACGGGACCGTTTTGTCAACTGTTGCAGTAAATCCGAGCATATCCTCTTATGGTATAGTAGCAAGAATATGTCCGGGCGGTATGGGAGAGCAAATATACGGCAACTATGCTGTGCCAATGGACATTGCTACCGAGGGCGAGGGAAGCTTTGGCGGTACAACTGTAGCAGAAAACAGACTGAGCACAGGCTTCTTTACAATGCCCTTGTTTGAGGGAGGATTGATGGGCTGGTCGAAGGAAATCTGGGTGTCGGCAAATAACTACGCAAACACCCTGCCGGTTCTTTCGGGAGTAAGAAATCAGGGAGTATTAAGGCGTTAGAAAGGGTTTTATTATGAAAAAAAGGTTAACCGCATTTATTTTGTTGGCGGTATTTGTACATCAGACAGCATTTGCATCAATTTTGGGAAGTGAGCTTGTATCGCAAAAGAATTATGATATTTCAGACGGTACTATGCTTTACGAAAATAAATTTATGTCCGACCAGAGCGGTGTCGGACTTCAAAGCGAATACTACGCCGAGTACACACCAAACACGGATACCGTACCGATTGTGGTAAGCGGCAGAGGTGTGTTCGGCAAGAAAACAGCATCACAGGCCGTTCAGTATATGAAAGATAACGGAATGCGTCCTATGCTGGGTATAAATGCGGCATATTTTTCGCTGCAGACAGGCGTTACAATGGGGCATATTATATCGGGTGGGAGAGTCGTTTCCAAGGACACAACCACCCTCAATGGCATAGGCTTTAATGCCGACGGTACGGCTTTTATTGCACCGCTTGCCATTAAGGTTAATGTGTCAACAGAGCACGGAGATGTCGGTGTCGATAATGTCAACAAGCATAATGGCGCGGCTCTGGCTTGTATAACTCTCTATACACCGGATTTTTCCGAACAATCGGAAAATGAGGCAGAGGTGGTTTCTGTTGTTTTGGAAACGGAAGAGGACCTTAAAATAGGCAGTGAGTTTGAGGCTAAGGTAAAGAGCAGAACTCAGCATACGGGCGGAATTGAGCTTAAAGAGGGCGAAATGGTACTGACCATAAATGTAAACGGTAGCTATGACTATCACAGAAACCTTATGAATGCCTTAAATGAGGGTGATACAATAAAAATATCCTGCAGTGCAGAAGGGGATGAAAGATGGGCAAATGCGACAGAAGCTATTGCAAGTGTCGGTGAAACTCTTATTTCGGCAGGGGAAGTAAACACATCACTTCCGACAGGTGCCGCTCCTCGTACTGCGGTAGGAATTACCGCCGAGGGCAAGATTATATTTTATGTAATTGATGGCAGACAAAAGGGAATAAGCTATGGTGTTCAGCTAAAAACACTTGCAAAGCGTATGGCAGAGCTTGGATGTGTGGAGGCAATAAATTTAGACGGTGGCGGCTCTACGTCAATTTCAGGTGTTTATCCGGGTGCTGACGAGGTGGCGGTACTTAATTCTCCGTCGGACGGGAAATTGAGAGGTGTTGCAAATTTCATATTCCTCAAAAACAACAACGAGCGTACAGATATTCTTAAAAGCATCTACACAACTCCTAATCAGGAAAGATATTTAAGCGGTACAAGTGATGTTCTTTCAAGTGTCGGCGTAGATACTGCATATTACAAAACAGAGCTTGAGAATGTTGAATACTCAGTAGATGGTGAAAGCTTTGTTACAGGAAATACTGCAACCTTTATAGGTAATGGAACGGTGGAAATTACATCAAAGAGCGGCGGTGTTGAAACGGTTAGCCGTCATTATGTCTATGATACACCTGAAATAAAGGTCTATTTGGATAATAAAGAGGTATCTAAAATAACTGTTCCCGACGGTATGACCTTCGGCTTGTCGGCAAAGGCATTTGTCGGCTCGTCAGAGCTTATTGCGGACAAAAACCTTTTTGGCTTTAATGTAGACGGGGAGATAGGCACCTTGGAAAATGGCGTCTTTACTGCAAAATCAGACATTCCAACCTCGGGAACAATAACAGTAACGGCAGGAAAAAGCAGTGTTATAATTCCTGTAACGGTTACAAATGACAAATATATTTTTGCCGATACCTTTAAGCATTGGGCAAGGGATATGATAAAAGCTTTAGCGGATAACGGCGTTATAAGCGGCTATGAAACGGAGGAGGGGCTTCTGTTTAAGCCTGATAACAGTATAACCCGTGCGGAATTTGCAGTTATGCTTGCAAGGTTTATGGAGCTTGACACAAAGGCTTACGAAAATGACGAGGAGGTATTTGACGATACCCTGCCAAAATGGGCAAAGGGAAGTATAAATGCACTTTATTCACTCGGTTTTGTAAGCGGAAAGCCGACCGAAAACGGTATAGAATTTGCACCCTCTGACAATATTTCACGTGCAGAGGCGGCAGCGATAATCGGCAGAGCAATGCCTGATTTAACCGAAGAAGCAGAGCTTGCTTTTGAAGATACAGACAGCATACCATCTTGGGCAAGGTCGTATGTGGCAATATTAAACCAAAGCGGAGTTATCACAGGAAGCGATGATAATAAATTTATGCCTATGCGTGATGTAACCCGTGCAGAAACGGCTACTATGTTATACAAAATCACACAGATTTAACAAAGAAGACCTGACAGTGCGTCGGGTCTTTCTTTAACAAAAAAATTTACACCGCTGTAACATAATTGACATATTGAAAGGGCATAATATATTGACATAAAGAGTGATTTGATGATATAATTTAACGTAGCAATGCAATGAAAGGACAATGGCGAAATGAGAAGAGCAAGAACAAAGGAAAGTAAAGCGAAAAAGAGACTGACCGTCTTTTTGGTGTCATTGCTTGCCGTATGTACGGTGTTTGTTCTGATGCTTGGATTTCATAGCGTGCTTTTTCCGATGTCGGGAATAATAGACGGCGATTATGTAATGCCTTTGGACAAGGCTACAGGTAAGGCGAATGTACTGCTTTTGGGTGTTGATCAGGATGGACTCAGAACGGACACAATAATTGTTGCGTCCTATGACTTTGACAACAGCAAGATAAATATGTTGTCCATTCCACGCGATACGAGAATGTATATTGGTAAAAGCTGGCAGAAGATAAACGGTGCGTACAGTCTTTCCAAAAACGGCAAGAAAAATGGTGTACAAGGCACTATTGAAGCGGTTACACGTCTTACGGGAATACCTATCAACTATTATGTTGTGTTTTCCTGTGAGGCTTTCAGAAACAC
>JAZROS010000182.1:0-8026 GCA_045648825.1 Clostridia bacterium
CTATCTGTAAGCTCAATACCAATCTTTGAGAAGGGTGAGCCGACAGGACCCATTGAATAGGGGATAACATACATTGTTCTGCCTGCCATAGAGCCTGCATAAAGAGCCTTCATCTTAGCATACATCTCGTCGGGAGCCATCCAGTTGTTGATAGGACCTGCTTCCTCCTTGGTGGGTGTACAGATAAATGTTCTATCCTCTACACGTGCAACGTCATTCTCTGCTGTTCTGTGATAGTAACAGCCGGGAAGCTTTTCTTCGTTAAGTTTAATCATTTCGCCTGTTGAAACAGCCTCAGCACGAAGAGCCTCAAGCTGTTCTTCGCTACCGTCAATCCATACAATCTTTTCAGGTGTACACATTGCAGCCATTTCGTCAAGCCAAGCTAATACTGTCTTGTTCGAAGTCATTGTAAATTCCTCCTTGTTATATCAAAAAAAATTCGCAAAAAACTCAAAATAAGTAAATACACTTGTCAATATTTTTAAATTTTCCGCCATTATAATAATTATAACACAAAATCTCAAATTTTCAATGAATTTTTTGTAAATCTCTAAATTTTATTCATTATTTGTAATTGACAGGCATTTTTAAGGGGTATATAATTAAATGTGCACAAAACTTCTGAAAGGAATTAAACTGATGAAGGAACAAATATATACAATACCGATAAACGAGGCGGTCCAGGCGGATACAGAGTGTCCGTTTTGTATGCTTTACAGAAAGTGCGAGGACGAGGCGACGGAGTATGCCCTTGGAGCAGCAATGATGGAGCCTGATTTTCGTATTGAATCAAATGAAAAAGGTTATTGCAACAAGCATTTTGAAATGATGTTCAAAAAGCCGAATAAGCTGAGTTTGGCACTTGTGATGGAAACACTCCTTGCCGAAAATGAGAAGCATATTGCGGGATTTGAAAAAGCAGTAGATGCGTTAAATGATAAGAAAAAAAGCATATTCAAAAAAAGAGACTCCAAACAGCTTGCATCGGAAATGGCGGCTATGCTCAAAAAACGTGAAGAAAGCTGTGTAATATGTGATAAGATAAACTATACAATGGGACGTTACATAAATGTGTTTGCTGATATGTGGTGCACAGAGTCGGAGTTCAGAAAAAAAGTAGAGGCTTCAAAGGGCTTTTGTCTTCCGCATATGCGAATGCTGTTGGAAGTATCTGAAAAGCTGTCTGAAAGGGACAGGAACAAATTTATTGTATTTTTGTATGAAAAGCAAAAAGCCGAAATTGAAAGAATAACCGAAGATGTGCATAAATTTACACTTAAATTTGATTACCGCAATAAAGATATGGAATGGGGAACTGCCCAAGATGCACCCCTTAGAAGTATAGAAAAAATAGCAGGGACAGTTACAATAGATGAGTAATTCCGTGTCATTAAAGCATTGACAAATGTTGAACGTTGTGATACAATAAACAGTGTTTGTATAGTTTAAAATCAAAGGAGGAGTTACCGGATAATGAAAATCAAAGCGATAATATGTGTTATTCTTGTTGTTATATCTTTGTCCTCCTGCGGAAAATATTCTAAGCTATACGAAACCTTGGATAGCTTGGTTTTGGAAACTGTGTTTCCGCAAGCAAGTGGCGGAGCAGAAAGTATTGCTGATGCGAAAGACGATGTTGTATTGCAGCAGAAAGCCTTGTGTGAAGCTATGACTGAGGCGTATAAGCTCACAGACATTGAGTCTTTGAGGGGAAAACATCCCGAGATTAACAGAAACAAAATGATGGCGGAGCTTAGTAACAAACGCCAGATGATGAATTATGAGAGCGAAGTTGCTTTTATTGAAAATATGATAGTGATACTTGAAGAGGTTGATGAGGAAGATAAAAACGACTACATACGGGAATGTCTTGATGAGGTCAAAAGCTTTTACAGAGATTATGACAGGATAGTAAATGCTGATGAAAAAGACTATAAAATAGTAAGTAAAATTTTTGTAACCTATGCATCCTCAGAGAATAATTTTGCAAAGCAAATATTTGTTGAAAACTCTGATTTTATTACTGAGGCAGCAACTCTTACCATTGAGAATAATGCTGAGGAAGATAGTTCCTTTAGAGCAAATATAGCCAAGAACAATGAAATTATAAAAGCCATAAATGAGGTTCTGGGCGGTGTAAAGGGCAATGAAAATTACAGAACACGCATAAATCGGGCAAATAAAAAGCTGCTTGAAAAAACACTGGATTCAATGAGCAGTATGTCTCAGGCTGACAAGGATGAGATACTCGATCAATTTGAGGAAACATAATTAAATTTCTGATGAAGGAGAATTGTTGTGGATAACGAATTAAAAGCAAAAGAAGCGGTCATGGAAAATCCTAACGGAGTTACCAATGAACTTTCTGTTTTAGATATAATTGTATTGGTAATGAGAAATTGGTGGATAGTGGGATTTGTGGGATTGGTTATGGCAATAGCTTGCTATGCGTACAGCAAATCTACGGCAGTTCCCACATATCAATCGACCGGAAATTTATATATAGATACTCAGCGCGAGAGAAGAGACGATGACGTAAATGCTACAGCACTTTTATACGCAAGGGACCTTATGCCTACTTATATCGAAATTCTTGAGAGCCGAACTTTTAATACTATAATCAGCGAGGCTATGAATAATAAATACACGTACCAGGAGATTGACTCAATGACAACGCTATCTCAGGTTGAGGACACCAACATAATGGAAGTAAGTGTTGTATGCGTTGATGAAAATGATTCGTACCAGATATGTGATTACATTATAAGATATGCTGCTGACGAGATTTTGAGGGTGTTTGAAGGCGGCTCGATCAAGGTTGTTGATTTGCCGGAGCAAGCCCCAAAGATGATAGTTGTAAATCTGTTTAAACGAGGTATCATAGGTTTTGCTATAGGTGCCATTCTTGCGATTATTGTAATTGTTCTTTTTGATATGTTTGATACAAGAATTGTCAGCTCCGATGAACTTACGTCAAGATATAAGCTCCCTGTATTGGGTGAGATATCAAATCTTGCAGATTTATGATAAAAAGGGGGCTGAAATTGTATGAAAAAGTATCAACAAATAAGAAAATTTATATCGTCTATTAAGCAGGCAAACAACAAAACAAATGACGCAAAAAGAAATATAAATACCATTCTGTCTGATGACACTTCATTTACTGTTAGAGAAAATTACAAAACAGCGAGAACGAATATTATATTCTCTGTTTCGGGTATTAACAAGAATGGTTGTAAGTTTATTGCAATAACGAGTGCAAACCCCGGAGAAGGTAAGACAACAACTACGCTGAACCTTGCCATTACTTTTGCTCTAACCGGCGCCAGAGTTCTTGCAATCGACGGAGACTTGCGTAAACCCAGAATGCATCGTTATCTTAGTCTAAAGAAGGACGTCGGTCTTTCTTCTGTGCTTTCGCAGCAAATTGATTTGGATAAGGCTATAAAGAAAGAGGTTTATCCGGGACTTGACGTACTTCCATCAGGTGAACTACCGCCAAATCCGGCAGAGTTGTTATCATCAGAAACAATGAAAGAACTTATTGAAAAGCTATCGGAGAAATATGACTATGTATTCTTTGATACACCTCCGGTTACAGTGGTAACAGATGCAGCTGCACTTTCGCCGTTGGTTGACGGAGTTATAATAATTGTGCGTCAGAATTACACCGACCACGAGAGTCTTTCTATGGCGATAAATCTGCTCAACATAGCAAAAACAAAGATTCTTGGATTTTTTGTTAACGATGTTGCCAAAAACAGAGGCGGATATAGTTATAGCAGATACCGCTATAAATATGGTTCAAAGTATTCATATCGTTACGGTTACAGGTACGATTACCATTACGGTTATGCTGATAGAAATAAGAAAATCTAAGTAAACAAAAAACGCATTCCAATGGGATGCGTTTTTTTGTTTTATTATGCCTTGTTTACTGAACCGAAAAGCTCCATCTTTTCCTTAACAATTTCCTTGATTGCTGCCGAGCCGGGTGCGAGAAGTTTTCTTGGGTCAAAGCCCTTGCCTACAAGGTCTTTACCCTCTTCGATATACTTTCTTGTAGCTGCCTGGAAATAAAGCTGACATTCGGTATTAACATTGATTTTAGCAACTCCAAGAGAGATAGCTGTCTTAATCATATCTGCAGGAATTCCTGTACCACCGTGAAGTACTAAAGGAAGGTCGCCGATGAGCTCCTTTGTCTTGCCAAGAGCATCAAAGTCAAGGCCTTTCCAGTTTTCAGGATACTTTCCGTGGATGTTACCGATGCCTGCAGCAAGGAAGTCAACACCTAAATCTGCAATCATCTTACATTCGTTGGGGTCAGCAATCTCACCTGCGCCAACAACGCCGTCCTCTTCGCCACCGATTGAGCCTACCTCTGCTTCTATTGAAAGACCTTTGCCGTGGCAGATGTCTACCAACTCCTTAGTCTTTGCAATATTTTCGTCAATGGGGTAGTGAGAACCATCGAACATAACAGATGAAAAACCTGCTTCGATACACTTCATACAGCCATCGTAGCTGCCATGGTCGAGGTGAAGTGCAACGGGAACTGTAATGCCAAGGTCATCAATCATTGCAGTAACCATTGCTGCAACTGTCTTAAAGCCTGTCATATACTTTCCTGCACCCTCGGACACACCAAGAATAACGGGGGATTTACATTCTTCTGCGGTCTGGAGAATGGCTTTTGTCCATTCAAGATTGTTTATGTTAAACTGGCCTACGGCATACTTGCCTGCTACTGCCTTGTTTAACATTTCGGTAGCTGATACTAACATTAGCATTTCCTCCTTGGGGTTTTTGGTATTTTTATTCAAGCACTAAGGTGCCTGTCTGCAATAATTTATTAAGGGACTGGGTAGATATGGGAACAACAGTTTCCGCAGAACAATCGCGGCAAGTTATTCTGACACCTGAGTCGTCAAGTTCTATATCAAAACTTTTACTTTCGCATTTAGAACAGCTTATTTTGCTGTTTTTAGCAATATTGTTTACAGCTCCTATAATATCAAAATATATACTTAGCATCGGACTTGCTGATATTTCTGCCTCTGCCTCGCGGTATAGCTCGGTTTGTTTTTTTAGCTCCTCGGTTATGCGCTCCTTGTTGCCGGCAAACATAATATCTACTGTTGTCTGGGGACAGGTGAGAACCAATAGCTCTTTTCGCCAAAAGCCTTGGCGGTTTATGGTAAATTTATGTCGGTCATCACACACCGTACAAAGCACTTCAAAGACATACTTATCTTTCTTATGCACTACGGATATTATCGGCTCTTGGCAACCTTTTTCAGAACAACAGAAAACAGCTCCGCTTGCAGGCAGGTCAAACAAAGTAATATCCCGCTCGGTGAGTCTGCCGCAATAGGGGCATATGTATGCAATACTATTACTGTAATCAACCAGCATTCTGCTACACTCCTATATTATTTTCTCTCGCCCAATAGAATAAATACTGCTGAGCAAATCCGCTAAGACCGCCGAAATTATTTTCGGCATATGCGGAGATAGCCTTAAGGGAAGTGTCGTTGCCGCCAAAATAACAGTGCTCCATAATACGTTTTATCCATACATCAGTGGGGAAACAATCGTATTTGCCAAATCCGAACAAAAGAGCACAGTCAGCCACCTTGTTGCCAACCCCGTTTATTTTCATAAGCTCCGATTTGGCATCGGCTGTTGGCATAAGACGGATACTGTCAAGCTTAAGTTCGCCGCTTGAGACCTTTTTTGCGGCATCAATAATATATTTATCACGAAATCCTGCCCGTATTACAGAAAGAGATTCGACTGTTTCTGCAGCAAGCCTTTCGGCAGTAGGAAAGGTGTAGTAAGTTTTGCCCAGATATAAAATCTCGTCTCCGAAATTTTCGCAAAGTCTGCTTATTATCCCTTTAATTCTCGGAATATTATTGCTTGCCGATATTATAAAGGACACAAGCGTTTCAAACGGCTCCTGATTCAAAATACGAATACCTTTGCCGAAACCGATAGCTTCTTTTAGAACATTGTCTTTAGAGAGCCACCTTTTAATGTCAGAATAATCTCTGTCCAAATCAAAGTAATTACACCAGATTTTCTGGAATTCTTCTGTGTTGGTTCCGTGCAGAATAACACGGTCAGAATCCTTTTCTACAATAAGTGCTCTGCCACAGGCAATACCGATATAAGAGCTTTCTGAAATCCTATCCCAGCGAAAACATTGTCCGCAGTCGAAGATACTATCGAGCTCAAAATCGGGAACCTGCTCCAAAATTATATTACCTTTATTCTCTATTATATTCATAACGGGAATATTATATCACAAAATTCGAGTCTTATCAACAATAAAAACAATATTTTTGTGATATTTTTATCAGGCAAGGGGAAGTGATACAAATATCGGAGCAAGGATAACGGTCATAAGTCCTGTAATAACGATTGCCAGAGAACTCATTGCACCCTGAACCTCTCCTAATTCCATTGCGTGAGTTGTACCGAGTGCGTGAGCCGAGCATCCTATTGCAAGGCCCATTGCAACAGGATGGGTTATGCGAAACAGCTTTAATATAACATCTGCAAAAATTGTACCTGTTAAGCCTGTTATACAAATTGCCGTTGCGGTCAAAGAGGGATTTCCGCCAATCTCAGCGGAAAGGTCCAAGCCTATTGCGGTTGTGATTGATTTTGGTATAATTGTTGCATATACTTCAATATTACATCCCATCAGTAAACACAGAACATAAATGGAAAGCAAACAGGAAATAACACCGCTTGCAAGACTCATAAATATCGCCGTGGGATTTTTTTTGAGAATACTCAGTCTGCGGTACAAGGGTATCGCAAGAGATACGGTGGCAGGTGTCAGCAGATAGGAAAGGTATTTTGCACTATTGCTGTAGGTTTCGTAGCTTGTGCCTGTGATAAGAAGGAAGGCTATTACCAATACTACTGCAATAAGCATTGGATTAAGCATTGGCGATTTGAATTTTTTTTGTATAATCATACCTATCCAATATGCAAATACACTTATAAACACTCCGAAGAAAAGAGAATTCTGAAAAAGCTCATTCATTATCTTTCTTCTCCCTTCGCCTTAATATTGCCTGAGCAACTCTGCCGCATATGCCCATAACAATAACAGTTGTCAGAACATTGATAACAAAAAACGCAAGAACATCCGACTGAATGATTTTGTAAGAATCAATAAGTCCTGCAACGGCAGGGATGAACATAGGGGGCATTATATTGATTAGAAAGTCGGCAGCATTTTCCACCTTTTCAAGCTTCAAAATGCCTGTCATAAGAAGTACGAGCATTATAACAAGTCCCCATATGCTTGCAGGAACAGTAAACGGTATAAAATGATATAGAATTTCGCCTGCAAAGCTTACGGCAATAATTATGCCGAACTGCATTAAAAATTTCATAAACAACCATCCTTTGTGCTCTGTAAGTTTATAAGCATAAGCTTTTGCTCTCGCGAAAGGTGCTTGATTTTAGCCTCCATACTCATTGCCTCTGATTTGGTGTCGAAAATCTTTGACCAGACAGCCTTTACCGGCAGACGTGATTTGGTATATTTAGCACCCTTTCCGCTGTTGTGGGTTTTAACTCTTGCATCTACATCTGTGGTATAGCCACAGTAGAGTGTTCCGTCTGCACATTCTAAAAGGTATGTATAATAGATAATTACCACCCCTTGCCGAAAATAACGGGATTACCTAAAAGGTCCAAAAGCTCGTTTGCAGATATAAGCTTTCCTTTGTTAAACTCATAAAGTCGATGTGTATCCGAGCCGATGCTTAGGGTAATTCCGCTTTCCGAAACGACCTTTCGCTTTTTTTGGTTTGAAATAAAGTCGTAGTAATAATTGTAATTTCCTGAAATGTTTATTTCCCAGAAAATGTTATTTTCCTTCATAATCTTAAGCATATCAACACCATACCTGTCGCCAAGAGCAAAAATATCGGTATGTGCAAGACCTACCGGACAACAAAACAATCTTCGCCATTCAAGAAACTCGTATAAATCC
>JAZROS010000183.1:0-2963 GCA_045648825.1 Clostridia bacterium
AAAAAATGGGAGCTATCGCTCCCATTTTTTGTTCTTAAAATACGCAGTAATCTGACATATACTTTTCCATCAAGGTTACAAGCTCTGCATATTCAGGCTTGTTGGACAGATATTCGTGAATATCTCTAACATCAATTATAGAGTGTACATTTATACCAAACTCCTCAGTTACCTCCGAAACAGCGGTCTTACCCGGCACTTTACCGACTTCGCAACGGTTTACAGAAATGAACATATCCTTAACCTGTACATCTGCTGCACCTGTTAAAACAGGCATTGTTTCACGAATAGCAGTTCCTGCCGTGATAACATCCTCAATAATGATAACTTTGTCCTTATCCTGCGGCTTGTAGCCAACCAAGCTACCACCTTCGCCGTGGTCTTTTTCTTCCTTACGGTTGAAGAAGTACGGCTTATCAATGCCGTATTCCGAATAGAGTGCCCCTGCAGCTGCGGTTACAAGAGGTATTCCCTTGTATGCAGGGCCAAACATTGCATCAAAGCCCTCACCGCATTTTTCTTTTATAAGTGCCGCATAGAACTTACCGAGCTTGGCTATCTGCTCACCCGTTTTGTAGTTACCCGTATTAACAAAATACGGTGTGTTTCTGCCGCTCTTGGTAACAAAGTTACCGAAACGCAGAACATCTGCACTCATCATAAACTCGATAAACTCAATTTTCTTCTCTGTAAGCATTTTCCTTCTCCTTAATCTCTAAAATATAAATTTTTTAACTTGTTTAATATTTTCTTTTCCATTCGCGAAATATACATCTGCGAAACCTGCCAGTCGGCAGCAATTTTGCTTTGGCTTTCCTCGTCATAAAATCTTCGGCGCACAAATTCCTTTTCTTCCTTTGACAGCTCGGACATACAGTATTCAACAAAATCCGAGTCCTCAACCACCATAAATCCGTTCTCATCACTACCAATAAGATTGGAAAGCACCAATGATCCATCAGCATCTGCCTCATACTCAAGAGAATGCACAAACGCACTGTCCCCTGCCTCATACGCACTTCTTAAAACATCCGTAGGGATTCCCAAGGCTCTTGCAATTCTCTCCTCTGACACAGGGCTATCGTACCGTCTTTTAATACGTTCTGCACGATAAAAAATCTCGTAGAGCTTTCTGGGTATCCTTATAAAGCTGCCCTTATCCCTGAAATGCCGACGTATCTCACCCATAATGGTAGGCGTAGCAAAGGTCGCAAACTTGACACCTCTGTCGGGGTCGAACCTCTCTACCGCATAAATCAGCCCCATACACGCAACCTGATATATGTCATCATATTCTATACCTCGGTTAATAAAGCGTCTGGACAGAATTTCAGCAATATATATGTATGTGTGGATAATTTCGTTTCTAAGCTCAACAGTACCGTTTTTGCGATATTCCCTAAACAAATCATATTCACTTGTATTGGTTGTTTTTAGCTGAGCTGCCATATAACCATTCCTTTTATTTACTCCGCAATTATGTATGCAGCTATCTTTTTGGCACTTTCAATCCTCATCATAGCTTCTTCATCATCAATCTCGTTATAACGCGGATTTCTAATCATCAGATAGTATTCCGATGCATCAATTCCTTTTTCGGTAAAAAATCTGCAAGCGCCGAGGTTTACTGCATACGAGATACCTTTTGCACCCATAAGTCTGCTTTTTTCAGGCATAGCTCCTGCCCATTCTTCGACAGGTACGAAAAAGCCGTCATTTGTACTGTCGTTGAGATATTTATTTACCTCGTCCTGTGTTAATAAGAACACGCAACTCTCGCCCGCTGCGAACTCAACCATAACCTTTGCTGTTATAGCCATTTCGTACTGAGCGTCTGTTGCCTGACCTTGCGATACAGACTGATTTATCAGTTGCTGAACCATAACGTGCTTTTCTCCATCGCCATTGCAGTCATCGACTATCCCTTCCAAATCGGCTTCAACCGTTTTCATCAATTCTTCATCAAGTCCGTATCCGCCCAAAACTGTTATTGTGGTATCGTAATGAATTTGTGTTGCATACTGGTGGACTGTAATTGCAATCAGGAATAATGCAAACACCGTTGCTATCGTATGCCATTTGTAATAATCCCAGAAATATTCCCACCATTTTTTAGTAAACCGCTTAGGAACTGTTCCGTATTTTTCCAATTTTATACGCTCCTTTTTCCCTGCCCCTTAAATTTGCAAGTCTGTTGAACGTTTGCTCATAGGAGACTGGCTTCTACGACTCCGCTCGAATTGTCTCTCATCTTACAAAGGTAACAATTCTCGCTACGCATGCAGAAGCAGTCTCTCGCGGACGGCATATCCATATGCCTTTTTGTCCGCTTTCGACTCGTTGCGATTGCTCCGCAATCTTACTTGTCGGCGGTTGGCTTCTCCGACTACATTCGCAAAGCTCTATTTATACAATGGAAGCTTTGCTCATTTCGCATGTATTTGCCACCGCATGCTCGCGCCATACCCGTATGGCTTTTTGCTCGCTTTCGACTCGTTGCGCTTGCTTCGCAAGCTTACTTGTCGGCGGTTGGCTTCATAGTAGGGAACAATATTACATCCCTTATGGAGTAGCTATCTGTAAGAAGCATTGCAAGTCTGTCGATACCGATACCCACACCGCCTGTCGGAGGCATACCGTATTCAAGTGCATTTAAGAAGTCTTCGTCAACAAAGTTTGCTTCTTCATCGCCTGCCGCACGAAGTGCCGCCTGTGCCTCAAATCGTTTTCTCTGGTCAATCGGGTCGTTAAGCTCGGAGAATGCGTTTCCGATTTCTCTGCCTGTAATAAACAGTTCAAATCTCTCTGTAAGCTCAGGTCTACCCGGAATTCTCTTGGCAAGCGGTGAAATCTCAACAGGATACTCTGTTATAAATGTCGGCTGCACAAGATTTTCCTCAACATACTCATCAAAGAAGAGTGCAATAATATCGCCTCTGGTTGTCTTAATGGGGTCAATTTCT
>JAZROS010000184.1:0-7039 GCA_045648825.1 Clostridia bacterium
TAAGCTCGTCGCTCATACCCTCTCTTACAAGCTCATTCTTTGCCATAAACTCGGCATTACCGCCAAGGATAATATCTGTACCACGGCCTGCCATATTGGTAGCAATCGTTACAGCGCCCTTTTTACCTGCCTGAGCTACAATCTGCGCTTCTTTTGCGTGATATTTCGCATTCAAGACCTCGTGCTTAATGCCCTCACGCTTTAAAAGTGCCGAAAGGATTTCAGACTTATCAATATTAACAGTACCTACAAGCACCGGCTGTCCCTTTTCATGACATTCCTTAATCTGACGTATTACCGCCATATACTTGCCCTTTTCGGTCTTATATACAGAGTCTTGCTCGTCCTTTCTTATAACCGGCTTATTGGTAGGAACGGCAACAACGTCAAGGTTATAAATCTCCTGAAACTCTGCTTCCTCGGTAAGTGCTGTACCTGTCATACCTGAGAGCTTGTTATAGAGCCTAAAGAAGTTCTGGAATGTGATAGTAGCAAGAGTTCTGCTTTCGTTTTCGACATTTACACCCTCTTTTGCCTCAATCGCCTGATGCAAGCCGTCCGAATAACGTCTTCCGGGCATAATACGGCCTGTAAACTCGTCAACTATCATCACCTGACCATCTTTAACTACATACTGTCTGTCGCGGTGCATTACACCATTTGCATGAAGTGCCTGATTGATATGATGCTGAAGCTTCATATTATCGGGGTCTGCTAAATTTTCTATTCCAAATGCCTGCTCCGCTTTTGCAATACCTCTCGGTGTTAGTGTTGCGGTCTTTGCCTTTTCGTCTACAATATAGTCTGCATCAACCTCGTCTGTTACAAGCTGCTTTGTATCCTCTTCGGTTACTACCAGTCTTTTAAGTCTTTTTACAAAAGAATCTGCGTCTTTATAGAGGTTATTGGCAGCACTGCCCATACCGGAAATAATAAGCGGTGTACGAGCCTCGTCAATCAAAATGGAGTCAACCTCGTCCACAACTGCATAGTTATGACCGCGTTGTACCATTTCCTCCTTGTAAGTAACCATATTATCACGCAAATAGTCGAAACCAAGCTCGTTATTTGTGCCGTATGTTATATCCGCCGCATATGCTGCCTTTCTCTGCTCCTGATCAATATCGTGGATAATAAGTCCAACCTCAAGACCTAAGAAGCGGTAAACCTTACCCATCCACTCAGAGTCTCTCTTTGCAAGGTAATCATTTACCGTTACAATATGCACGCCTTTACCCTCAAGAGCATTAAGGTATGCCGGAAGTGTAGAAACAAGTGTTTTACCCTCACCTGTTTTCATTTCTGCAATTCTGCCCTGATGAAGTATAATTCCGCCTATTACCTGAACATAAAAATGCTTCATACCAAGCACTCGCCAGCTTGCCTCGCGCATTACCGCGAAAGCTTCAGGCAATATATCATCAAGAGTTTCTCCTGCGGTAATTCTTGACTTAAACTCGTCGGTTTTTGCACTAAGCTCCCTGTCCGAAAGCTTTGACATCTCCTCGTCCAACGCCATAACCTTATCAGCTATAGGCTTGATTCTTTTTAGTTCACGGTCCGAGTATGTGCCGAAAATTTTATCAAACAATCCCATCAGTAATATTTTTCCTTTCAGTTATAATTCTTTAGGATATAATCTTCCATTATAATAACTTAGTATAACACATTATGGATAAAAATACCACCCTTTTTTTTAAATAGCTTACAATTTTTCTACTTTCGCACTTTTCTTCACTCTGCCGTACAGCCATATAAAATAACTCAACTGGAAAATTATTGTACATAGCCAGGAAATCGGATAGGAAATATAGAGTGTTTCAAGATTCTTATGCTGTTCAAACACCGTAAGTACCCATATCACCCTATAAGCACATGCCCAGAACAGCGATATTATCATCGGTATAATTGAACTTCCCAAGCCTCTTATGGCGCCCACAATCGTATCCATAATACCGCAAAGGAAATATGTGGTGCAGACAATGCTAAATCTTAAGAGTCCGTATTCAATGACACCCGCCTCCTTTGAGTAAAGGGGAAGAAAGTATTCGCCAAATTGCACTACTATCATACCCATCACAACTCCCACTACCGTAACAGTTGCAATGCACTCTATAAATACTTTTTTTACTCTGTCAAACTTTCCGGCACCATAATTCTGGCTTGTAAAGCTGAGTGCCGTCTGGTGAAATGAATTCATTGCTACAAACACAAACCCTTCTACATTTGAAGCGGCAGCATTTCCAGCCATTACAGTTTTACCGAAAAAGTTTATAGACGATTGGATAAGTACATTGGATATTGAGAACATCATACCCTGAATACCTGCCGGCAGACCAATTCTGACCATTCTGCCCATCACTCTGCCGTTAATTCTGAGTTTTCTTATATCAAGGCGGCACGCATTGTCAAGCTTACAAAGACGACGCACAATCAGTGCCGCCGAAATTACCTGAGATATTATAGTTGCAAGAGCGACTCCTGCAACATCCATATTAAACTGTGTTACAAATATAATATTAAGTACCACATTTACAATACCAGCAAATATAAGATAATACATAGGACGGCGTGTATCACCCAAAGCACGCATTACTGCATAGCAAAAATTGTAGAGCATACTAACCGGCATACCCAAAAAATATATCTGCATATACACAGTTGCTTTATCTATTACATCAGCAGGAGTGTCCATCATAGCAAGAAGCGGTCTTGCAAGCACAAAACCTAACACCGCAAGCACAGCACCACATATAACCGAAAAAAGAACAGAAGTATGTACCGTTTCTCTTACTGTATTGTCATCTCTTGCACCTATCGCTTGCGCCGTGAGCACGTTTGTACCTACAGAAAATCCAATAAACAGGTTTATAAGAAGATTGGTAATCGAACCGGTAGAACCTACTGCCGCAAGTGAGCTTTCACCCGCAAACCGTCCAACCACTATAACATCGGCTGCATTAAATAAAAGCTGCAACATACTTGATAGCATAAGCGGAAAGGCAAACATCAGTATCTTTCCAAACAGCGGTCCGCTTGTCATATCAATCTCGTATCTTTTTCCTTTTGTTGCCGTCATTTAAACCAAGTCCTTTCGCCAAAAATGTATTTTCCTCATAACGTCAACTGGCTGTGCCCAAAAAACAGGCACAGCCATTATTATTTTCATATAACAGACTGCCACAAATCCGGATGCGGATTTGCAATAACTTCTGTGTTTATAAGCACGCCGTCTTTTGCAGCAAGCTTTGCTCCCGCCTCGACGGCTGCGGTTACATCTGCAACCTCACCTGTCATTGCTGCAAAGCATTTGCCGCCCATACCACGTGCAATCCTAACTTCTATAAGGTCAACCACACCGGCTTTAACTGCTGCATCGGCAGCATTTATAGCAGATGCTGCTGTAAATGTTTCGATTATACCAAGTGCACCCTTGGGTTTTGCACAAGCAGTTCCGCATACGGCTTCATAAACCTTGTCGCCAAGATTTCCTATAACAAACTTGTCAATTAGTGCATCCTCCGCAATATTTACCGCACGGTCAACAGCGGCTTGAATTGCAGCAAGATTTCCTCCGACCACCGTAACGTATTTACCGGGGCAAACAGCACCGGACTCAATCAGGTGTACATCAGCACTTTTTAACATTTCGTCAGTTATTCTGATTCCTTTTGAAATGTTCTTGACTTCTATCAAACCAATCGAATTCATCATTTTAATTCCCTCTATTATTTATGAATCACTACACAATCAGGTGTTACCTCAACCACAGTACCATCTATGCTTGCGTGCATTGTTGTACCGAGTAGGTTTTCGGGTGTTACGGCAACCATATCGCCTCGTTTTACTGTTGCTCCAACCTCAACGGTAGGCACTGCCGGCGCACCCACATGCTGACGTGTAAGAATGTATACTTTTTCAGGGTTAAAGGCACGCATATCACGTGTTACTGTTTTACCCATAAAACGCCTGAGTCCAAGTCTTTCTGCCAGAACCTTTGAAGGAACAAGCCTTCCCTCACGGTTAGGATTTACATTCTCTATCTTTCTGCCGCCCGGTCTTCTGTAACCAAGCTTGGCAAGCTGACCCTTAACCTCTACTGCAATCGCCTGCGGGTCAAGCATCTGCTGACACGCAATAACACTGCATACTCCGCAGCCACAGCAAAGCGATGCATCGAGAAAGCTCTGTGCATTGGTAACCTCAGAGTGAGATGCTGTTCTTAAAATCTTATGCACCTCAAGGTCATAGCCCATAAGATGTCTCGGACACATATCCGTACACATATGACAGTAACAACAAGCCGCCGAAGCACGCTTTAATGTCATTGACATAGGTCTTATTCTCTTTTGAATAACCTCGTGCTCCAGAGGAAAAATCAAAAGTCCTTTTGTAGTCTTGGTTACAACGTCATTTTCTATATCCACAAGCTTACCCATCATAGGTCCGCCGTTTATAATCCTTTTTCCTTCAAGATTGGTATATCCGCAAGCTGACATCAGCTCGGATATTTTCATACCAACGGGTACTTTAACAGTTATATCTCTGTCTGTATCGCCGCCGATTGTAACATACTTTTCTACAACAGGCGTATCCTCATTAAAGAGCTTCCAAATATTAAAAAGTGTTTCGGTATTGCATACCATAACACCTACATCAAGCGGTATTCCGCCCTCTGGAATAATTCTGCCTGTTGTTTCATATGTAAGAACCACTTCATCGCCTGCAGGATAAATGTCGGGTATATCCTTAACACTTATTCTGGTGCCTTCCATATCAGCAACAACTTCCGAATTAAGAAGGTGTCTGTTTTTACTCTTAATTCCGATTATTGCTTCTTTTGCGCCCATTGTATCCAAAAGCATATTAAGGATTTCAACAATAAGATGCAAATGCTTCTGAAAAATATGATGGTCAACCATCATAAGAGGCTCACATTCCGCCGCATTTACAACAATTATCTCGGTTTTGTCCGAGAGCTTTTTATTCGTCGGAAATCCTGCGCCACCTGCACCGACAATTCCTGCATCAAAAATCAGCTTCTGAAGTTCTGAAAGCTTCATTTATCATCTTCCTTTCAATTACTGAACTTCGTCAACTATGCCGACAATCGCAGCATCGACCGGTGAATCGTTACGGTCGACACCGAGTCTTGCGGCACTGCCTGTTACAATTATAACCTTTTCGCCAATACCTGCACCGACTCCGTCTACTGCAAGAATTTCCTTGCCTGTCAGCTTGTCCTGCTCTATTATTTCAGCTATAAGAAGCTTATAGCCTACCAATTTTTCATTTTTACTGGTGGAAACTATCGTTCCCTTCACTTTAGCTAATAACATCTGTTATTCTCCGTTCTCCGCATAAGACAAGATCTTATACGAAAAATATTTATTTTTGAGTCAAAATCTCAACACGGTCGCCAGTCTTAATTGCCGAAGCATTTGCATCGTCTGTATCAATGTGCATTTCTGTATTAAAGTCTTTATGTACTCTTACCTGCACGTTATAGTAGCGTGTTGGCTTTGAGTTCTGGATTTCGACATCAACCATATCGTTGTCCTTGATGCCGTACTTTTCAGCATCGGCGGGTGTCATATGAATATGACGGTTTGCAATAATGCAGCCTTCGTTTAAAAATACACTGCCCTTAGGGCCTACAAGTGCCATAGGCGCACTGCCCTTAATCTCTCCTGACGGTCTTACCGGCGGGCTTACCTTTAGCTTGAAGGTGTCCGTTCTGGAAATTTCAATCTGTGATTCTTTACGAACCGGTCCTAATACTCTTACACCTTCGATGGTTTTGAGTGAAGGGCTGACCAATGTAACACATTCCTCAGCAGCGAACTGACCGCCCATAAGCATCTTCTTCGGTGTCAGCTCGTGGCCTTTGCCGAACAGGGTTTCCAAATCCGCCTGCGAAAGATGCACATGACGAGCCGATACTCCGACCTTTATTCCATCGTCTGCATTTTCGTTATTAAGTTGTTCCATAATTATTTTAGTAACCTGTTTTACAATGCTTTCGTCTACCATACTGCCCTCCAAGATAGTTTGCCAGGGAGAGGCAAGCATCCTCTCCCCAGACTATTTGTTTTTTTAAGCCGCTTTTTCCTTAGATAGCGGGAAGAATTTTTTCCACATCACCGTGGGGACGGGGAATTACGTGTACTGATACAAGCTCACCAAGCTTAGCGCCTGCTGCTGCACCTGCGTCTGTTGCAGCCTGAACTGCACCAACATCGCCTCTTACCATTACAGTTACAAGACCTGAACCGATTCTCTCTGTACCGATAAGCTGTACGTTTGCTGCCTTAACCATAGCATCTGCTGCTTCAACAGCTGCTACAAGACCTCTTGTTTCTACCATACCCAATGCTTCTACTGCCATTTTAGTATCCTCCTATTTTTAGAGCTAAAACTCTATAATTTACTTTAATATTTTATTTATCCCTTTAGGATGTGCCGTAACATCGGCATTTTCGGTTCGTCGGAAACCGCCGAACCCTACTTATGAAATTCCTTGCCTTAGAACTTCGGAAGGATTTTTTCCACGTCGCTGTGCGGACGGGGGATTACGTGCTGTGCTACAAGCTCACCGAGCTTGCTTGCTGCAGCTGCGCCTGCCTCAACAGCAGCCTTAACTGCACCAACGTCGCCTCTTACCATTACACTTACAAGACCTGAACCAATCTTCTCTGTGCCGATAAGCTGTACGTTTGCTGCCTTTGTCATTGCGTCTGCCGCCTCAACCGATGCGGTAAGACCTCTTGTTTCTACCATACCAAGTGCTTCCATTTTAATAGCTCCCTTCAAATTTTATATCTTTTATATTTATACTATTGATAAACTGTCAACCAATACGCATCTGCGCTGTCTAATAAAGCTGCGTGCCGAGGTAATACCCTCGCCTGTAGGACCTGCAATCGTAAAGGTTGTATGACCTTCGCTGCCAAAGCCTATTCCCGCATAGCTTGGCGCATTCTTTACAAAAATTGTTGTACAAACAGCTCTAAGTCGGAGGCCAAGCGGTCTTAGGAAG
>JAZROS010000185.1:0-2848 GCA_045648825.1 Clostridia bacterium
AAGATAAATCACCGCAACCATCGCAAAATTGTAGTTATTGACAACAAGGTTGCGTATCTGGGTGGTATGAATATCGGAGATGAATATATGGGTAAAAAGAAGCCCACGCCATGGCGAGATACTCACATCCGTCTTACCGGCGACTCGGCAAAGCTTGTGTATAAGCAGTTTTGTCTTGACTGGGACTTCTCTGCAAGGGACAATCTTTCGGAAACTCTTAATGACCTTCAGCTCGATAACAGAGAATCGGAAAACAAGCTGCCTATTCAAATAGTGTCATCAGGTCCCGACTCGGCTGCTGAAGAAATAAAAAGCGGACTTATTAAGATGCTGTATTCGGCAAGGCATTATGCCTATATACAATCTCCTTACTTTGTACCTGACCAGTCATTCAGAAATGCACTGATAAATGCAGCTGACTCAGGTGTTGATGTGAGACTTATGATTCCGGGAGTTCCTGATAAAAAATATGTTTTCTACTCCAGCCTTTCTTATCTTGAAGAAATGCTAAGAGCAGGTATTAAGGTCTATCTCTACGACGGGTTTATACACTCAAAAACCGCCGTTGTAGACGACAAAATTGCCACAATAGGAACTACTAATATTGATATAAGAAGCTTCCAGCTGCATTTTGAAATAAACGCATTTTTCTATTCCAAGGACTTTACCGTAAAATGCAGAGAAATTTTTGAAGATGATATTAAGACCTCAACCGAGCTTGATATAGACGCTTATCAGAATCGCTCATTTAAAACCCGTATTAAAGAAGGTTTTTTCCGCCTCTTTTCGCCGATTATGTAGTTTTGTGCTAATTGGGCAAAGAGAGAAATATACTTTTAAATAACAGAGAACATAACAAGGAGATATATTCACAATGAACGGTTTTATACAGACAGTTACAAATATTAACAGTGCAATAAATGGAGTAGTTTGGGGTATACCCCTGATTGTTCTGATACTTGCAACCGGTATTTTTATGTGCGTACGTACACGGTTTTTCCATATTACCAAAGCAAAGCATATTACACAAAATACTTTTTTAGCGATATTCAAGAAAAAGGATGTTACTGCCTCCAAGGAAAAGGCAGCAATATCACAGTTTCAGGCATTTACTACCGCATTGGCAGCAACTATAGGAACAGGAAACATAGCAGGTGTTGCCACAGCTATCGCAATCGGCGGACCTGGAGCGGTGTTCTGGATGTGGGTTTCTGCATTTTTCGGTATGATGACCGCTTATTCGGAAAACGTACTCGGCATATTCTACCGCAGAAAAAACAAAGACGGCGAATGGTCAGGCGGTGCGATGTACTACCTGAAGGATGGTCTTAACAATAAGCTTGGAAATATCCTTGCTGTACTGTTTGCACTCTTTTGTGTTGGCGCGTCCTTTGGAATTGGCAATATGACTCAGGTTAATTCCATTTCAACTGCTCTTTACGACTCCTTTAATATCCCTGCAATCTTGACAGGTATTGTTATTGCAGTTGTAACGGCACTGGTAATCCTTGGCGGTATCAAGAGGATAGGAAAGGTTACAGAGGTTTTAGTACCATTTATGGCTCTTGCATACATTGTGGGTGCTATTATAATCATTATAATGAACATAGGTACTGTCCCTTCAGTATTTGCAAGCATTTTCAAAGGTGCTTTCGGCTTTAAGGCGGCGGCAGGCGGAGTGGTCGGTGCTGCGGTTAAACAGGCTATTACAATGGGCTTTAAACGTGGCATTTTCTCGAACGAGGCAGGGCTTGGTTCATCTGTTATGGCAAACTCTGCATCGGATGTAAAAGAACCCGTAGTTCAGGGTATGTGGGGTATATTTGAGGTTTTTGCCGATACAATAGTTGTCTGCACGCTTACTGCACTGGTAATATTGTCATCGGGTGTAGTAAAGCCGTTTAATCCCGCAACAGATAATGTTGGTATTATCACAGTTGCAGATGGCGAAATTGACAAGGTGAATTTGTATGAACAGCCAATAGCAAAGGCTGAGTACTCAGATGAGCTTATAGCATCAATTAACCCCGAAAACCAGTTAATTGTTGCTTTGGATGAAAACGATACCCTTTTAGGTGTACTCAGCACAGAAACCGACTCTATAATATCCCTTGATGACAAGCCTGAGAGTGAAACTTATGGTATGAAGCTCGATGGAGTGCCGTTTGTGAGCACCGCATTCTCACACGGGCTTGGCTCGTTTGCAGGTGGCTTTGTGTCCATTGCAGTAGTTCTGTTCGCATTCTCAACGATTATAGGCTGGTCCTTCTATGGTACAAAAGCCTGCGAATTCCTTTTAGGGAAGAAATCAATAGTTGTTTATAAGTTGCTTTTCATTCTTGCAACATTTGCGGGAGCTACGTTAAGCCTTGATCTCGTTTGGGGTATAGCAGATACCTTAAACGGCCTTATGGCAATACCTAACCTGATTGGTGTTCTGACACTGTCCGGTACGGTTGTTGCAATCACACGAAATTATAAGAAACGGAAATTTGACGGCGACGATTCCATTCAGCCAATGCTCTCTATTCACCCTGATATTCAGGCAGAGCAGGAATGGAAACTGGAAAGAGAGTAAAACAAAGACGGTATTGCATAAGCAATACCGTCTTTTTATATAAGTTATGTTAAGAGCTAAAACCAAAAAGCTTGCGTAATCCGCTTATAAAACCATAACGATCTTATTTTTTTTTTATCTTTTTATAAAACGCACATTTATTACCTTGGTAACAGTGTATGTACGGACAAGTGAGGGAATGCTCGTCAAGCTTGTATGTCTCTAAACCTACTTTGCATGATTGACACAAGCCACTTCTTCTTAACATTAACTTCTTAAAAAGCAAATTCA
>JAZROS010000186.1:0-4329 GCA_045648825.1 Clostridia bacterium
GAAAAAGCAGAGCATCTTATTGCTGATGGTGGATACGGACATACATCTTCATTATATGTAAATAATCTTACTGAAAATGAAAAAATTGAGTTATTCCAGTCTAAAATGAAGACTTGCCGAATTCTTATTAACACACCGTCATCTCAGGGCGGCATCGGCGACCTGTATAATTTCCGCTTAGCACCGTCTTTGACACTTGGTTGTGGCTCATGGGGCGGTAACTCGATTTCTGAAAATGTTGGTGTAATGCACCTTATAAACATTAAAACAGTAGCAGAGAGGAGAGAGAATATGCTTTGGTTCAGAAGTCCTGAAAAGATATATGTTAAAAAGGGCTGTCTACCCGTTGCACTTGAAGAGCTCAAGAGTGTTTTAGGGAAAAAGAGAGCATTTATTGTAACAGATAGTTTCCTCTATCAGAATGGCTACACTAAGGCTATTACAGATAAGCTTGACGAAATGGGCATTGTTCATTCTACCTTCTTTGATGTTGAGCCTGACCCGACATTAAAATGCGCAAAAGCAGGTGCAGCGCAGATGAGCTCATTTGCGCCTGATTGTATAATTGCCTTAGGTGGCGGTTCTGCAATGGATGCGGCAAAAATTATGTGGGTACTTTATGAGCATCCTGAAGCAGACTTTATGGATATGGCAATGCGCTTCGTTGATATAAGAAAGCGTATATACACCTTCCCGAAGATGGGCGAAAAGGCATACTTTGTAGCAATACCAACATCGGCTGGTACTGGCTCAGAGGTTACACCTTTTGCAGTAATTACTGATGAAGAAACAGGCATTAAATACCCTCTTGCTGACTATGAGCTTTTGCCGAATATGGCGATTGTTGATACTGACCTTCATATGTCTGCACCAAAGGGACTTACAGCAGCATCAGGTATAGATGCAGTAACTCATGCTTTAGAGGCATATGCTTCAATGCTTGCAACAGATTACACAGATGGCTTGGCACTTCGTTCGCTAAAGATGGTATTTGAGTATCTTCCCAAGGCATATGATAACGGTCTTACAGATGTTGTAGCAAGAGAAAAGATGGCAAACGCAGCTACTATGGCAGGTATGGCATTTGCGAATGCTTTTCTGGGTGTATGTCATTCGATGGCACATAAGCTGGGCAGCTTCCATCATTTGCCGCACGGTGTTGCAAATGCACTTATGATTGAGCAGGTAATCCGCTTTAATGCGTCAGAAACACCTGTTAAGATGGGAACCTTCTCACAGTATGACCACCCGCACACACTTTCAAGATATGCAGAGGTGGCTGATTATTTAGGTCTTGGCGGAAAATCTGATAAAGATAAGACAGAAAACTTGATAAAGGCAATAAATGACCTTAAAGCTAAGGTTGGTATCAAGGCATCAATTAAGGACTACGGCATTGACGAGGCAGACTTTATGTCAAGACTTGATGATATGACCGAACAGGCATTTGATGACCAGTGTACAGGTGCAAATCCAAGATACCCATTGATGAGCGAAATCAGACAGATGTATATAAATGCTTATAACGGCAAGAGTGAAAATCTGTAAGAGGGAGGAATAGGGATATGAAACTTGATAATATTATTGCAAAAAGAAAGAATAAGACAATCTACCGCGATGGTGATACAGTAGTAAAGGTATTTGACTCGGACTTTTCAAAGGCAGATGTTCTTAATGAAGCACTTAATCAGGCAAGAATTGAGGGAATAGGTCTTAATACTCCCAAAATACACGCTGTAACAACCATTGATGGTAAGTGGGCTATTGTATCTGATTATATCAGCGGTAAAACACTTGCGACACTTATGGAAGAAAATCCCGATAAGTATGATGAATATCTTGAGCTTTTCGTCGATTTGCAGATGAAGGTACATTCATTGACGGCGCCTGCCTTGAACAGCCTCAAGGCAAAGATGGACGCTAAGATTACACAGACCGACCTTGATGCTACAACACGATATGAACTTCACACAAGACTTAACGCAATGCCAAAGCATAACAAGGTTTGCCACGGAGATTTTAACCCCAGTAACATCATTATAAATGATGATGGTGAGATGTATATACTTGACTGGTCGCACGTTACAAGAGGAAACGCATCGGCAGACGTTGCAAGAACATATCTTCTGTTCTGCTTAGAGGGCAAGGAAGATGTTGCTAAAAAATATCTTGATTTGTTCTGCAAAAAGAGCGATACTGCTAAACAATATGTTCAGAAGTGGATGCCTATTGTAGCTGCATCGCAGTCGGTAAAGGGCAAAGCAGAAGAAAGAGAATTCCTGCTTTCCTGGGTAAATGTTGTGGATTATGAATAATATGTAAAAAAGACAGATGCTTTGAAAATAAATTCAAAGTGTCTGTCTTTTTTTGTGGTTATTTTCTTAATATCAAGCTTGTAGTATCATCTATTACAGTGAGCTTAACAGAAAATATACCGATTACGAAAAGGTTACTTATTTAATCTTGTTTTCGTAATCTTCGATCATCTTCTTACTCATTTGACCTGTACGACTTCTGATGTTAGAAAGGTATTTTTCGCACATTTTGCCCGTAAAAATCTTGATTTCAAGCTTTAGTCTATCCCCTTCGGGAGTTACAAAGATTTTATCAATATATTTGTTTACAAATTCCTTTGATATAATTCCGTTTGCCGCATCCTTTTGAGCTGCGGTTAAAACACTGCGGATTTCCTCAATGTGCTTTCTGAAATCTTCCTTAGAATTTTGTTGCTCCTGCAAATCAAAAAGTTCCTTTTCCAATTCCTCAATAATAGCTTTGCACTCATTATTCATCTGGATATATTCTTTATCATCCAAATCTCCGTTTAAGTTGTAATCAAGAATTTTTCGTTTCTTTTTCTGCTCGTGCTCAATTTGTGTTTTTAATTTCTCAATATCCTTTAGCATCTCACCATTTGCATCTATGGTTTTATACATTTCAATATAAGACTCAACCAAATCCTCCGCCACAGGAGATGTTTCATTGAACATATCAAAAAGGACAGGCTTTATTTCTTCCTCATAAATTGCAAAAGACGGGCAGGAATCTGCACCGTTATTTATTTTACCACTACATACCCACTTGCTGTTTTTGTTCCCTTGCCTGTCCACACTGTCACGGCGATAATATGCCTTTCCACAATGAGTGCAGAATAGCTTGCCTGTTAAGAGATTGGCATGGTTGCAGATATTCTGCCTGTTCTTTACATCCTTACTTCGTCTCTCTAAAACAGTATTCGCCGCTTCCCAAAGCTCCTCGCTGACAATAGAAGGTACAATGTCTCCGGTTTCATCCTTGAACATAACCCATTCTTCAGGTGGAAGAAAATGTTGTTTCTTGGTAAACATATCAACAATCTTAACCTTGTTTCCAACATAGTAGCCCTTGTATTTTGGATTGGAAATAGTATTCGCCATCGTGGAATGGGCAATCTTGTTGCCGTTACGATTTCTATATCCCCTGTTCCAGAATATGTCCTCAATCTGCTTCATACTATATTGGTCGGTTGCATAAAGTTCTAAAAGCTCACGAACCATCTTTGCCTCTTCTTCGTTTATTACCAATTTCTTATCCTTTTTGTCATAACCGAAAATTCTGCTATTACCAAGCACAACATGGTTCTTTATTGCTTGCTGATGACCAAATTTAATACGAGAGGACAGTTTTCTAAGCTCGTCCTGTGCAATGGATGACATAATGGAAAGACGAAGCTCCGAGTCCTCGTCAAGAGTATTGATATTGTCATTCTGGAAGAATACACCGACACCATTTTTCAAGAGCTCACGAGTAAACTGAATACTGTCAAGAGTATTTCTTGCAAAACGAGAAATTTCCTTTGTAATAACAAAATCGAACATATCGCTTTTTGCATCTTCAATCATTTGATTGAAATTTTCACGCTTTTGAGTGGATATGCCCGATATACCCTCATCAATATATCCCGGCACATAGTCCCAGTGGGGATTTTTTTTGATGAGGTCAGTGTAATAAGTAATCTGGTTGTCGAGGGAGTTTAACTGCTCGTCCTTCTCAGATGATACACGAGCATAAAAAGTAACCCTCATGGGAAGCTCGTAAATAGACTTAAATTTCATCTGTTCTCTGATTTGATGTATGTTCAAAATATTTCACCTCGCAAAGTTCGTTGTATCATCATATAAATAATAACACAAGTTGCGCGAAATTACAAGGGTTTTGATAAAGAAATTTATGGCATATAATCATCGATAAATAATTGCACACAAAGTAGACCTCAGGAGAAAAAACTCCAGAGGTCTATTTTGTATTAGTACAAAGTTTGGTTATGTTTTAACAAAATTTATTTCTCAT
>JAZROS010000187.1:0-3770 GCA_045648825.1 Clostridia bacterium
TTTTGACGGAATTTCAATAAATATTGGCAATCCTGCTACATTAGGTATGATAGTTATTCTTGCAATCACTTGTGCCATTGTCAGCATCGTTTTCTGTCTTGCTATTAAGTACTGCGAGTTTTACTCTGAGAGGCTTATTAAAAACAACTACATCCGTGCTTTTGTTGGTGGCGGAATAATCGTATTGCTCACTGCTCTTTTAAGAACATACGATTATAACGGTGCAGGAATGGATATTATATCAAAAGCCATATCAGGAGAGGCAAGATACGAGGCATTTATTATTAAAATAATATTTACTGCAATTACAATCGCAGCAGGCTTCAGGGGAGGAGAGATAGTACCATCCTTCTTTATTGGCTCAACCTTTGGATGCGTGGCAGGCTCTGTTCTTGGAATTGACGCTGGTTTTGCAGCTGCAGTGGGTTTTGTTGCAGTATTTTGCGGCGTTGTAAATTGCCCTATCGCATCACTAATTCTTGCTCTTGAAGTATTCGGAACAGAAAACATTATGATTTTTGCCCTTGTTTGTGCTATAAGCTATATGATGTCAGGCTACTTTGGTTTATATAAAAGCCAGAAATTTGTATATTCAAAGCTTTCGGAAGAGCAAATTGATAAATAGTGCAACAAATATTTCGTTGATTTCAATCATACTGCTATTGACATACATTTTATGACAAAATATAATTAGCGTATCAATTATATTTTGGAGGTTTACAATGGCAGATGCATACGAATATATGAAATCCGCACAGGCGAAATATGATAAGACTCACACAACCTATATCGGATTAAGACTCGAAACTGATAAGGATAATGATATTTTTCAAGCGATTAAAGGCAAGCCTGTTCAAACAGAGATTAAAAGACTTGTGAGGTTGGCATTGAATAAGTATGAATAAACAAAAACGGATGCTATTGCATCCGTTTTTTAATCTGCTAAAACAGCATAAAGTATTGAATTTTCCACTTTTTTCGGAATAACAGTTCTGTACTGACCTTCAAGATTTTCGGAAGTTTCAAGATACACAGTACAATAATTTCCTGTTTTTCCTTCCATATAAATACCGTTTCTTGTTTCAAAAAGAACTTCTGTCCTCTTGTTTAGTTGGGACAATAAGAAGTCGTGGTTGCTTTTAGTAGTCAAGGTAAATAGTTCCTTGCCCCTAAGTTCTTTTACTTCAGGCGAAACTTGATTTGGCATCTTATCTGCAGGAGTGCCTTTTCGTCTGGAATATTTAAATATGTGCGCTTCTGCAAAACCAATATTTTTTACAAAATTTACAGTTTCACAAAATTCCTCATCAGTTTCTCCAGGGAAACCAACCATAATATCGGTTGTAATGGCACAGTTTGGAAAGTACTTGCGTAATCCGTCCGTAATTTCCTTGTACTGTGAGGTTGTGTATCGCCTGTTCATACGAGATAGGGTAGAGTCGCTGCCGCTCTGGAGCGAAATGTGAAAGTGCGGGCAAAGCTTATCGCAATTCTTAATTTTATCGCAGAAGCTTTTGTCGAGTGTCATAGGCTCAATCGAGCTTAAACGAATTCTTTTTATGCCATCTACATTATTTAGCTTTACTACCAAGTCTGCGAGGTCGCATTCCTTAGTATCAAGTCCGTAGGAGGCAACGTGAATTCCTACATACACTATCTCGGTAAAACCAGCTTTTACAAGCCTTATACTTTCATCTAATATATCCTTCACGGGTCTGCTTCTTATCGGGCCTCTGGCATAAGGGATGATGCAGTAAGTGCAAAACTGATTACATCCTTCCTGAACCTTAACATATGCTCTTGATTTTCCGCTGTGGTTATTGATTGAAAGGTTCTCAAAGGTATGATTACTTGAAATATCGTTAACGATTATACCTTTAAATTTTTCTTCTGCACATTTTACTACATTAGAATGTTCGTTTGTGCCTATAATCAAATCAACACCATCTATTTCTGCAACTGCCTGCGGTGCCGTCTGAGCATAACAACCACACACAATTACATATGAGTCAGGATTTAACCTCTTTGCACGACGTATCATTTGCCTTGATTTTCTGTCGCTCATAGAAGTAACTGTGCAGGTATTTATAACATACACATCAGCAAAATCGTCAAAATCAACCTCTGTGTAGCCTGCATTTTTAAATAATTCGAGCATAGCTTCTGTTTCGTATTGGTTTACTTTGCAGCCTAAGGTGCAAATGGCTACACTTTTCATAGTATCCTCCTGAATTATATTAGGTTAAATTTTAGTTACATTTAAAAATTTATATTGACTTGTTACTACAAATCAGTTATCATTATAGAGTAATTTATTATTACATATATTTGGAAAAGGAGTTGTACAATTATGAAAACATTTAATCTTATGATTAACTCAATCAATGATGTAAAGGATTTTGTCAATATTGTATCAAAATATGATTTTGACGTTGATTTATCTTCCGGCAGATATATAGTTGATGCTAAGTCAATTATGGGTATTTTCAGTCTTAATCTCTCAAAGCCTATTAAGGTTGAGGTTCACAGCGATGATTGTGATGATTTTATGGCGGAGCTTAAAAAATTTATTGTTGATTAAGAGATTGATTGCGGCAGATAATTATCTGCCGCTTTTTTATTATTTTGTTGGGGGTGCTTCTAATGTAACTCTGCCTATTTTAGCTGAACGGAATTCGTCAAGAACAATGTTTGAGGCTCTTTCCATATCTATTTCTCCGCCGGAAATCACAAGGCCTCTACGTTTTCCTATGATTTCTAATATTTCATAGCCTTTTTTATCAGATAAATCCTCTGAAACTTTATATCTTGTTTTAAGCTCTTCCTGATAATTATCCCTTAAATATTCCAAGAGTTCATAACACAAAAGCTCAGTTTCAATTATTTCATCTTTAATTGCACCGGTGAAAGCGAGTCGTTTAGCAACTTCCTGATCTTCAAATTTTGGCTGAAGAATTCCAGGTGTGTCGAGCATCTCAAGCCCGTCCTTTAGCCTTACCCATTGCTTTTGTCTTGTTACGCCCGGGCGGTCGCCTGTTTTTGTAATTGCACGCTTGGATATTCTGTTTATCAATGTTGATTTCCCGACGTTAGGAATCCCAATAATCATTATTCTAATAGGTCTTGTAATACCTCGTTCACTATCAAGCTTTATTCTTTCAGCAAACATTTCCTTGAGTACAGGAGTGATTTTGTTAATACCGCTGTTTGTTTCGCAGCTTATGGAAATGACCTTTGTTATGTTTTTAGAAAAGTAACCGGACCACTTATCCGTCATAACAGGGTCCGCTAAGTCCGACTTGTTCATAATAATAAGTCTTGGCTTCGTCTTAATCATATCATCAAAGCACGGATTTCTGCTGGATAGTGGTATCCTTGCGTCAATTATTTCAACAACAGCATCAATAAATTTTAGATTTTCTTCTATAAGGCGGCGGGTTTTTGCCATATGTCCGGGATACCAGTTAAGATTTTCCATTTTTATTTACTCCGTTTCTAAAAAATAACGGCAGGAGGAGAACTCCCGCCGTGTAACATCTTAATGCTTAAGTACTCCGATTGAGTTGAAAGGAAAGAGTCTGAATACGCATTTTCCAAGTATTGCTTCCGTTGGAACCTCACCTAAGTCAGAAGAACGTGAATCCTTGCTTTGCGGTCTGTTATCGCCCATAACAAAAACATGCCCCTCACTTACTGTAAACGGGAAGGAAACGTTAGAGTCATACTCATATGTTTCGCCGGTGTAATAGTTGTTTTCGTCAAGAGCCTTG
>JAZROS010000188.1:0-4570 GCA_045648825.1 Clostridia bacterium
TTATCTGTCCCTCTTGTTTTATTTTTCAATTTTATCAATACCCATATAGCACTTAAGTGCGTCGGGGATTGTAACAGAGCCGTCAGCATTCTGGTAGTTTTCCAAAATTGCGGCAACTGTTCTGCCGACTGCAAGTCCTGAGCCGTTTAGTGTATGAACAAATTCGGGCTTGTCCTTGGGAGTACGTCTGAATTTGATATTGGCACGTCTTGCCTGATAGTCTTCGAAATTGGAGCAGGATGAGATTTCTACATATCTGTTGTAGCTTGGCATCCAAACCTCAATATCGTAGGTTTTAGCTGATGAGAAGCCGAGGTCGCCGGTAGAGAGAGTTACTACTCTGTAAGGGATATTAAGCCCCTGCAAAAGCTTTTCTGCATCGTTTGTGAGTGATTCAAGCTCCTCGTAGCTCTTTTCGGGGTCTGCAAACTTAACAAGCTCTACCTTATTAAACTGATGCTGTCTTATAAGACCTCTTGTATCTCTGCCTGCTGAGCCTGCCTCTGCTCTGAAGCATGCGGAGTATGCACAGTATTTGATAGGAAGGCTGTCGCCGTCTAAGATTTCATCTCTATGGAGATTTGTTACAGGTACTTCTGCAGTAGGAATGAGGAAGTAGCCGTTGTTTGTAACCTTAAACGCATCCTCTTCAAACTTTGGAAGCTGTCCTGTACCTGTCATTGATGCTCTGTTTACCATATAAGGCGGGAATATTTCTGTGTAACCCGACTGGTCGGAGTGGGTATTTAAGAAATACTGGATTACTGCACGCTCCAACCTCGCACCCATACCTTTGTAAACGGTAAAACGTGTTCCTGCAATCTTTGCACCGCGGTCAAAATCAAGAATATCCAGCTCTGTTCCTATATCCCAATGCGCCTTCTGCTCAAAGTCAACCTTCTTAGGCTCACCCCAACGTCTTATTTCAATGTTTTCGCTGTCATCAAGACCTACCGGAACGGTACTGTTTGGGATATTCGGGATACGGAGCATAAAATTACGAAGCTCCTCGTCAATAGCAGTAACCTTGCTGTCAAGCTCTTTAATCTCGTTTGAAAGCTCCTTCATCTCTGCAAATACTGCATCTGTGCTCTCCCCTGCCTTTTTCATTGCAGGAATTTTCTTTGTGATTTCGTTCTGTTTAGCCTTCATTTGCTCTACAGTATACAAAATCTCACGACGCTGCTTGTCTAACTCTATTGCAGGAGTGATGTCCAAATCGTTGTTTCTGTTCTTGAGAGCCTCTACAATTCTGTCCGGCTCAGTTCTCAAAATTTTAATGTCTAACATTTATATGTCCCCCTTGATACTAATTGCATTTTTTAACCAACATATCGTAAAAGTCTTTTTGTTCTGCGGTCAAATCCTCGGTATAGATTTCATTCAGCAGTTTGCGTGCCTTGCTGCGACCGGAATTATTAAGAGCAAGATACACATCGCTAAGTTTCTTATTGTATTCCGATTCCTTTGTGAGAGCATCGTTTTCCGTTTTAAGCACCTGATTTTCTTCTGTTAGCTCATTTAAAGAAGTTGTAAGGCGCTTGTTGACCTCCATTAAAAGTCTGTTCTCTTCACTTAGCTGTGATGCACGCTCCGAAATTCCTCTGGCGGTCTCCGTCTGTCTGAATTGGGCGCTCTCTAAGTGTCTTTGACCGAAAAATGCCACCACCACCATTATAATAGCTACTATAAATATAAGTGAGGTATAAATCATAAGCGGTCTGTTGCTTTTATTTCTTGCCATTTATGAATACCTCCTTAGTTAAGACCTAAAAGGTCTAAAAGCCTGTCTAAATCACGGTTGCCGTAGTATTCTATCTCAATCTTGCCCTTTTTGGGCTTGTGGCTGATTTTAACTCTTGTTCCGAGTCGCTCCTCGATAGATTTTCTTATCCTTTCTATCTGGAAATCTGTTTCATCGGGACGTTTTTCTTGCTTTTCTTTTTTGCCTGCAGATGCGAGGTCTTTGGCAAGTTTTTCCGTTTGGCGAACACTTAAGCCGTCGTCAATAATGCGGTTTATCAGAAATTCTCGAAGTACTGTCCCCGAAAGTGTCAGAACGCATCTTGCGTGTCCCTCGGAAATCTGTCCCGAAATCACATACTGCTGCAACTCCGGCTCTAATGAAAGAAGTCTTAGTGAATTTGCAATCGCACTACGGCTTTTGCCGAGCTTTGCACTAATTTCCTCTTGTGTAAGGTCGAATTCATCCATAAGTGAACGGTATGCACCTGCTTCTTCAATTGGATTTAAGTCCTCACGCTGAATATTTTCTATAAGTGCAATTTCTGTAATTGCCTGATGTGTGTATTCTCTAACAATCGCGGGAATTTCCTTAAGACCTGCAAGCCTTGCGGCACGCCACCTTCTTTCACCTGCTACTATCTCGTAGCCAAGCGGAGTTTTGGTAAGAACTATCGGCTGGATTATACCGTGCTCTTTAATTGAAGCTGCAAGAAGCTCTAACTGCTCCTTATCAAAATGCTTTCTGGGCTGATTTTTATTTGGCTCAATGTCTGAAAGCTTAATACTTCTAACTCCTTCGCTGCTTTCAAGAGCCTTTAGATTGCTTTCGTTCAAAAAAGCATCCATACCCTTTCCAAGTCCTCTTTTTGCCATTTATTTCACCTCTTCGTTATTCGCCATCACCTCACGGGCAAGGTCAAAATATGCCTTTGCACCAGTCGAGGTTATGTCATACTTAATAATCGGTTCGCCAAAGCTGGGAGCTTCGGAAAGTCTTACATTTCTAGGTATGTAGGTCTTGTAAACCATATCGCGAAAGTGCTTTTTAACCTCGGTTAGAACCTGCTCGGAAAGGTTTGTTCGCTTGTCGTACATAGTACCGAGTATTCCTTCTATTCTAATAGACGGATTACTGCGCTCTTTAATCATCTTGATTGTGTTTACAATCTGCGCAAGACCTTCTAATGCGTAATACTCGCATTGAATAGGTATTATAACAGAATCTGCTGCGGTCATAATGTTAATAGAAAGCATACCCAAAGCAGGCGGAGAATCTATTATAATGTAGTCGAACTCTTCCTTAATATTAGATATAGCATTTTTAAGGAAAAACTCCCTCTTTTCTTCTGTTGCAAGCTCAATTTCCGCTGCAGAAAGATTGTTTTCTGACGGAATTACCGAAAGATTTCGGTATTTTGTCCTGATAATTGCTTCATTTATCTTCTCTGGTTCAGCAAGGCAATCATAAAGCGTAAGTGTAAAATCACTCTTATCAAGACCGACACCTGAAGATGTGTTCCCCTGAGGGTCTGCATCTATCAAAAGCACCTTTTTTCCTTTATATGCAAGGGCAGCTGAGAGGTTTACCGACGTAGTAGTCTTACCAACACCGCCCTTTTGATTGGTTACAGCAATAATTTTCATATGCTTATCCCCTATATAATTAGTTTATAATACCATTATACCACAAATTTTTCAGATGTAAATGTTTCACGTGAAACATTTTTTATTTTTTATTAAAATTTTACATAAAACTGACAATTTAAGGCAAAAATAACCGCAAAAATATATTTTGGAGTGGTTTTTGGTGGGAGTACTATCCGTTTTAAAGAAAATATTTGTCTATGATGCATCTGATAAATATGAAGCGCCGGTATTAGACGATACCAATTATAATATACAGTATGACAGTAGAAATGCAGTCTGCAAAGAAACAAAAAAGGTAACTGCAAGTATAAACGAAAATCTTAACAATATAAAAGAGTTATTTAGTGTCCCTACAAACAATGATGTTATTATAAAACAGTTCTGCATTAGAGGGGACAGAAAATGTTTCCTGTTCTTCTATGAGGGTATGGTTAATGTTGAGATTATAGATAATTTTGTTATAAAAAGCTTGGCAGAGCTTCCCTATATTAGAAATACAGAGCCTCAAAGTCTGGCAAGAGAGATAAGGGATAAATTTATTATTCATGCACAGGTAAACTTGACGGAAAGTATTGATACTGTTGCAGAAGAGGTCAATTTTGGTGGGTGTGGGCTATTTATTGACGGTGTAAATCAGGCGTTTACACTTGATGTACGTACGTGGGAGCATCGCGGCATTACAAAACCGGAAAATGAGCAGTCCATTTACGGACCGCAGGAAGCTTTTGCGGAAATGCTGAGGACTAATACTATCCTCATCAGAAAAATATTAAAAACCGAAAAGCTGATTGCAGAAGCGGTGAAGATAGGCGAAGTATCAAAAACAAGAGGAGTTATCCTATATATATCGGACATAGCAAATGATAAGCTTGTAAATGAAGTAAGAAAGCGCTTAAATTCAATATCTCTTGATTATGTTATTTCTATAGAAGAGGTAGAGCAGCTTGTTGAAAATGGCGGACTTTTTGCCGCGACGCAGACACTTTCTACCGAAAGACCTGACAGAACTGCAAGAGCTTTGGCTGAGGGAAGGGTAGTTTTACTGTTAAATGGAAGTCCGAGAGCGCTTGTTTTTCCCACAAATGCGTATGAGCTGACTCACGCAGCATCTGACGCATATCTCCGTGCGCCTTTTGCGAATATGTCAAGGATAGTGCGGTTTTTTGGTATGTTTGTT
>JAZROS010000189.1:0-8102 GCA_045648825.1 Clostridia bacterium
TTTAGAGATAATCTCTGCATCAAAAAGGCTCATATAACCGTCAAGCATCTTTGAGCCTGCGGAGGTTGGCATATCCTTAGTCAAAATCATATCGTCAAGCACAATCGGCTTTCCCGATACATTTTCCGATTTTGATATATATAACTTCACTTAAATTCACCCTTTCCTAATTACTCAACAAGACGGGGTACCTGCCAGTATCCGTCGTAAGCCTCGGGCGCTGCCGCCTGAAGCTCATCACGGGTAAATACTTTGTTTACAACGTCTTCTCTTATTACGTTGTTCATTGGCATAACGTGTACCATTCTTTCCACGTTTTCGGTATCTATCTCGCCAAGTCGGGCAATTTCTTTATCCTGCATAGCAAAAAACTCAAGCATCTTAGCCTTTTCCTCATCGGTAAGCTTAAGCTGATTTAAGCTTTGCAGTCTTCTTAAAATATCCTCAGTCATCAAAATCACTCCTTAGTCTCTGATTTTAATATTAGCCTCTTTAAGTTGCTGCTCGGTTACAGTGCCCGGTGCATCCATCATCAAATCCTGAGCATTTCCGTTTAAGGGGAATGCGATAACATCTCTTATAGTGTCTTCGCCGGCAATAAGCATTACCATTCTGTCAACACCGGGTGCCATACCTGCGTGGGGAGGTGCACCGAATGAGAAAGCTGTATAAAGTGCTCCAAACTTAGCCTTAACATCTTCCTCGCCGTAGCCTGCAATCTCAAATGCCTTCTTCATAATCTCGGGGTTATGGTTTCTTACAGCACCGGACGAAAGCTCAACGCCGTTACATACAATATCATACTGATATGCAAATATCTCGGTCGGCTCTTTGTTTAAAAGTGCGTCCATACCGCCCTGCGGCATCGAGAACGGATTATGTGTAAAGTCAATTTTGTTTGTTTCGGGGTTAAGCTCATACATCGGGAAGTCAACAATAAAGCAGAATTCGTATGAATCCTTGTTGATGATGTCAAGAGTTTCGCCAAGCCATGTTCTTATCTCGCCTGCGAAGCGGTTTACAACCGAAATCGCATCACAGATAAAGAATACAGTCTCGCCATCCTTAATACCGCAAAGCTCGGTAAGCTCTGCCTTCTTCTCGGGTGTTAAGAACTTTGCAATAGGTCCTTTGTACTCATCGCCTGCAAGTGTAAGGTATCCAAGACCTTTCATTCCGATGCTCATAGCGAATTTCAAAGAATCTTCAAAGAATTTTTTGGACTGTCCCTGACAGTTTGCAACAATACCGCGTACAGGCTTACCCTTAAAGAGCGGGAAATCAACGCCTGCAAAGAAGTCTGTCAAATCCTCTATAATAAGCGGGTTTCTGAGGTCAGGCTTATCTGTGCCGTATTTTAGCATACTGTCAGCGAATGTAATTCTCTTAAACGGAGGCTCTGAAACGGGCTTTCCGGTAAACTCCTTGAATGTATTGTAAACAACCTTTTCTGCAACGTCGAAAACGTCCTCCTGAGTAGCAAACGCCATCTCGAAGTCAAGCTGATAGAACTCACCTGGTGAGCGGTCCTGTCTTGCATCCTCGTCTCTGAAGCAGGGTGCAATCTGGAAATACTTGTCAAAACCCGACGCCATCAAAAGCTGCTTAAACTGCTGCGGTGCCTGCGGAAGTGCGTAGAACTTGCCCTTATGCTTTCTGCTGGGTACTAAGTAATCTCTCGCACCCTCAGGTGATGATGCAGTAAGGATAGGAGTTTGAATTTCCATAAATCCAAGACCTTCCATCTGCTTTCTAAGATAGCTTATAATCTTTGAACGAAGCACAATATTGCTGTGAATTGCAGGGTTTCTAAGGTCTAAATAACGGTATTTAAGTCTTACGTCCTCTCTTGTGTTGGTTGAGCTTGAAATCTCAAAGGGAAGAGAGTTAAGACAAGGACCTAATACCTCAAGCTCCGAAACTCTTACCTCTATGCTGCCTGTTTCAAGCTTAGCATTTATGGTTTCTTCGTCTCTTTTTGTAACAGTACCCTTTACTTTAATAACTGTTTCCTTTGCAATACCGGAAATCATAGAGTCGTCGGAAATTACCACCTGTGTAATTCCGTAATGGTCGCGAAGGTCTACAAATATAACACCGCCGTGGTCGCGTATTGTGTCAATCCAACCGCAAAGTGTAACCTCGTTTCCGATATTACTTTCTCTTAGTTCGTTACAATTATGTGTTCTTAGCATATTTTTTACCTCCTAAAATAAAAATCGCTATCCTTTGCCCCTAAAAATGGGACGAAAGATAGCTTCCGCGGTACCACCCAAATTGATTGTTTCCAATCCTCTCTTTACTGTCTTAACGCGACAAACGTGCGGTTCTAATAACATTTCTGCGTTCTTCCGCAAGCTCCGGAGCGTTTTTCCCCAAGGTCTTAATACCGCTATCACACCGTCAGCGACTCTCTCTTAATAAGTGTCCAAAGGTACTCTTTCCATCATAGCCTTTTTCAATCTGGAAATATTATATCATATATATTATATCTTGTCAATAATCGTAGTATTCAATTTTTCAAAAAAATTGAGCCATATATGTAATGCGTTGCGATTGACTTTTCTTAGTTATTATGATATAATATTTCGGATTATAGAAATACTTAAAAGCCTTGAATACAAAGGAGAAGTGAAATATTATGAAACTTGGCATCGTTGGACTTCCAAACGTGGGAAAGTCTACGCTTTTTAACGCAATAACACAGGCGGGTGCAGAGTCGGCAAATTACCCGTTTTGTACAATAGAGCCGAACATTGGCATTGTTGATGTTCCTGACGAGAGAATAGACCGTCTTGCCGAGATGTATAACCCTAAAAAAGTAACCCGTGCATATATCGAATTTGTTGATATTGCAGGTCTTGTAAAGGGTGCATCCAAGGGCGAGGGCTTGGGAAACAAGTTCCTTTCCCATATTCGTGAGGTGGATGCGATAGTTCACGTTGTACGTTGCTTTGAGGATACAAACATCACTCACGTTGACGGCTCGATTGACCCAATCCGTGATATTGAAACTATAAACCTTGAGCTTATCTTGTCCGACGTTGAGATAATCGACCGCCGTATAGACAGAGTGAAAAAAGCAATGAAAGGCGACAAGAGCTTAGCATCTGAGCTTGCACTTTTAGAGCGTGTCAAGGCTGCTATGGAAGAAGGAAAGCCTGCAAGAAGCCTTGATTATACCAAGGAAGAGGCAGATATAATGAAAGAGGTTGCACTCATTTCTCTAAAGCCTGTTCTTTATGCTGCAAATCTTGCCGAGAGTGATTTTGCAGACGGTGTTGACAATAACAAATTTTATAAAACTGTATGCGAATATGCGGCAGAAGAAAACTCAGAGGTAATACCAGTTTCCGCACGAATTGAGGAAGAGGTATCACAGCTTGAGAGCGAGGAAAAGGCTATGTTCTTAGAGGAGCTTGGTATGAGCGAGTCGGGACTTGACCGCCTTATAAAAGCGAGCTACAAGCTATTGGGACTCATAAGCTATCTTACTGCTGGCGAGCCTGAAGTTCGTGCGTGGACTATTACAGAGGGAACAAAAGCACCTCAGGCGGCAGGTAAAATCCATTCCGATTTTGAACGTGGATTTATTCGTGCAGAGGTTGTCGCATACACCGACCTTATGGCACTTGGAAGTATGACCGCTGCTAAGGAAAAGGGACTTGTTCGCTCTGAGGGCAAGGAGTACGTTATGAAGGACGGAGATATTGTTCTTTTCCGTTTCAATGTTTAATCTGAGATATAAAAGGCAGGACGAGCTCCTGTCTTTTTTTCGTATTTATCACCAACAAGCATAATGAAATTATCAACATCATTATCATTAACAAAGGCAACAGCACCTGAATAATCGGGCAGAATTCGTACAGACTGAGTAAAGTCAAGAATAGTACTAAATAGCTGCTCTGCCTTTTTATCGGGATGCTTTTGGAGCATATCACGGCTTGCATCCTGCATAAGCTGTCCCAAACCATCAATGTAACCGTCTTTAAGACAATTCGCAGCCTTGCTTATTCTTTCAGCCTCGTGTTCGCTAAAAATACCGTGAAACTCAGGATGCTTGCGACGGGTGTGGGTTTTTATTACTATAATTTTTTTGCCTGTCAGGTCCAGATTGTACGAAATAAAGTCAAGGGTCTGTATGTTTGAAATGGTAATGCGTCCATTTTTTAAAAGAGATGCGGTATAATAGGCAGGGAACTTGGCAGAGCGGAGTATGGATTGAAGGGGTAAGTCAGAATTGGCAAGCCTTGCAGCAGCAGCAACCGCACACAAAACCCTGGGTGCAAGCTCAGGAAGTCCCACATCTGTGTGTAATAGCATTTGTACACCCTTTGTCTTTGTTGGAAGTTTCATTATTGCATCAATAATTTCCGCTGCCCAGTCGGCAATGTTTGGTGCGGGAAAATTGACGGTGTTAATACTCTGCAAAGTGTCGCTGTCGGAACGGGAGAGGACAATTCTGCCGTCGCTGCGAGGACGAAAAGCTGCTTCTGCACCGAAGCTTAAACGAAGTCCTACCTCAGGACAGGAATTTTTGCCGCTTCCAAATATGCAGACCGAGGCAGGACAGGTTATCTTTTCTGCAATCCCGTCCTCGTGTGTAAACCTTTTATAGAAGTCTGTTATAATATCCTGCACGATTGTTACTCCTTCTCGTTTTATGTTTAGGATATGTTGGTTTTGGTGTGTTTATTCGTTGAAATATGTAGAAAATCGAAACCTGTTTCGCCTTGACAAAAGAATAAAAAAACACTATAATATATTAGTATGCACCTGTAGCTCAGCTGGATAGAGTGTCAGACTCCGACTCTGAAGGTCGTGCGTTCGAATCGCATCAGGTGCGCCACGTCGGAGCAAGCGTAAAATCGCTTGCTCTGTTTTTGTGTGAAAAAACAGAGCTCGCCTAAAACGCTGCTCCTCCTCTTTCGTAAAAAGGCACGCTTGGCTCATCTGTTCGCTTGTAAACGCACTCACAACGATTCGCTGGCGCTACCACCTTTTTACGAGCGTGCCTTCGGCACAAACTGTATCTATATCATTCTGCTTTGCCAAAAATAAAAGCACTCAAAAGAGTGCTTTTATTTTTGTATTTATGTCTGTAAAATTATTCGGCATATATTGTAAAAATAACTGTATCTTCGTCAGCTGTTCCGTTTAAGGTGTAGCCGATACCGCCGATATCAAATGCTTCGAGCATTTTATAAAAGCTCAACTTATCAGCAGTATAAATACCGTTTTGAGCCGTTGCAAATTCCTCTGCCACTGTTAGTGCACCAAGTGTATGCTCCGCTGAAACTGTCAGAGTAACGGTGGGTGTTACCTCCGGCTCTGCTATTCTTGCCGAGCTGTTATTATCCGTATCTACAGCCGGAATTTCTGGAGTGGAAGAGGGAATATCCTCTGTAATGTCAATAGCAGCAAGCTGTGGTATGTTCTCCTCCTGATATTCATTGGCAGGGGAGGTATCAGTGTCGATTGCAGATACGTTTACAGTTGATTCTGTATTGGTGGGAGACGACACTGATTTGTTTTCTGTTATTTTATCTTTTGTAGGAGTAGAATTTTCTCCTGCATTCTGCTTTGGCGTGATGTCCTGTACCAATGTGGGTACTGGAGTGCTTTCGGTAATAAAGTTGTTGTATTCTTTACTTTCTTTGGTAAAGTCAAACTCGCTTAATCCACCGCCGATTACGACTGCAAGAACAACACAAGCGGCAAGCGCACTGTATCTTCCTGCATACACACCAAAAGTCTTTTTCGGTGCTTTGCACTCCTTGGCAATCCTCTGTCTTAAAGTGGAATTAAAATCCTCAGGCACATCAATTTCCGGCAGAGTAGTAAGTGTTTGCCTGATGCTCTTTGCAAACGAAAGAGCCTCATAGCATTCGTTGCAGGAGGAAATATGTGTCTCGAAAAGATGCTTTTGTTCTCTTGTCAATTCGTTATCTAAGTACATATCAATCAATGCCTGATATTCTTCGCAGCTTTTCATTTTCTTCCTCCTTTCAAATAAGTATAATCAGATTAAACCGACTAATAATTAAGACGTAAACTTACAAAAAAAGTTCCTTATTTTCCGATAAAATTTTTCTAAGTGATTCTCTTGCCCTGTAAAGACGGGATTTTACCGTGCCTAATGGGCATTTTAAAATATCGGCAATCTCTTCATAGGAAAGACCGTTTATGTCGTAAAGAGTAACCAAGGTACGTTGATTTTCGTCAAGAGCAGCAACAGCATTTCTGACAAGGCGTATTTTCTCGTTTCTTTCCAAAACCTGCTCGGGTGATGATGACTCGTCGGCTATCTCGAGCTTGGGACTTTCGTCGTCATCGTCATCTAAACTGATTACGGTACCTCGACGTTTTCTCAGCATATCGGTGCAGACATTTTTTGTAATTCTGTAAATCCAGGTAGAAACTGTGCTTTCGCCGCGGAAGTTTGCGATGTTTTTGTAGACCTTTATAAATACCTCCTGTGCCGCATCAAGAGCATCCTCGCGGTCTGAAAGCAGGGAATAGGCAATGTTGACAACCCGCTTGTTGTATTCGGATACAAGCTTATCAAATGCCGCCATATCGCCCTTTTTAATTTTTGCAACAAGCTCAGCATCTGTCAATTTTGCCACCCCCTTTTATTTTTGTTAAAACGTATCAGAACTTGTTAATTCTCTTAAGATAGCTTTTATAAGAAGCCTTTATATCCTCGATACAATCGCCGCCGAACTTCTCTAAAAACGCATTTGCAACCTCAAACGCAACCGCCGACTCGACAACAGCTGCACAGGCAGGAACGGCACAAATATCTGAACGCTCAACCGATGCCAATGTTTCTTTTCTGTCTGTGATATCAACAGTTTTTAAAGGACTGTACTGTGTGGGAATAGGCTTCATTGCGGCACGGACAATAATCGGCTCGCCGTTTGTCATACCGCCCTCTATTCCGCCTGCGTTGTTGGTAGTGCGGGAGTAGCCGCTGTTGTATACTATTTCGTCCTGAACCTTGCCGCCGTCAGTTTCACCGACACCAAAGCCCATACCGAATTCTACACCCTTTATAGCCTGAATACTCATAACTGCTGCGGCGATTTTTGCATCGAGCTTGCGGTCATAGTGAACATAACTTCCTATGCCTGCAACCAATCCTGTAACAACAGTTTCAACTACACCGCCGACAGTTCTGCCCTGCTCCTTGATGCTGTCAATATATGCTTTGCATTTCCTTTCGGAAGACGCATCACCAAAACCGACCTCGGAAGCATATACTCTTTCGTAGAAAGCCTTGTCAAGTATTTCTGCTTTGTCCTCAATTTCGCCAATACGCACAACTCTTGACTTAAACTTTATTCCAAATTGCTCGGTAAGCTGTCTTACCAAAGCACCAACTGCAACTCTTGCGGCAGTTTCTCTTGCACTTGCACGTTCAAGAACATTTCTTAAATCCTTGTGGTTATACTTCATACCGCCAGAAAGGTCAGCATGTCCTGGACGGGGACAGGTAACGGCTCTTTCGCCGTTTGAGAACTCTGCACCCATAATGTCCCGCCAGTTTTCAAAGTCCTTGTTTTCTATACGGATTGTTATAGGGCTGCCTAAAGTATAACCGCCGCGTACACCCGAGAGAATTTCCGCACGGTCGCTTTCTATCTTCATTCTTCCGCCCCTGCCGTAACCTGCCTGACGGCGTTTAAGCTCGGCGTTTATTCTGTCAATATCAATTTTTACACCTGACGGCATACCCTCAACGATTGCGGTAAGACACGGTCCGTGCGTTTCTCCCGCAGTAAAAAATCTCAGCATATTAAACACTATCCTTACAAAATAATTTCCATTATATTGTAACATAGAATGGTGTTATTTTCAATCTATTTTTTGTCAATCATATCGTAAAGTGCAGAAAGCGCATCTTTGACACCGCCTACTGCATCGATAAGACCGCACTCAACCGCCTGTTCGCCAAAAAGGACTGTTCCGACATCGTTTGCAATCTCGTCTGTTGCAAGCATAAGCTGCTTGAAATTTGCGTGATCGATTTTTGAGTTTCTTACAATAAAATCTATAATTCTGTCCTGCATCTTGTTAAGATAGCGAAAGGTCTGCAT
>JAZROS010000190.1:0-19475 GCA_045648825.1 Clostridia bacterium
CTTTCTGTCGCCAAGTGCAATTCTTTCTGCTGTCATTTTAGAGATTGCGTTAGGTATTCCGACTGAAGAGAGTGCAAGAAGAAGGGTATAAATATTAAAGCCTGCAGAATAATAACCGTTTGCAAGGTCTCCAAACCCATCTATTCTGTATAAAAATATTCTATATAATAAGCCTAAAATTTTAACAGCAAATTGTGCGAATAAAATTATGGCAACGTTATTCATAAAGGTTTGCTTGTTTTCTTTGCTCAAAATACATCGCCTCCAAACTCTACTTATTATATATCGCTTTTTTTGCGTAATCAAGTAATAGCTGGAATATTTAACATAAATTTAACAATAGTTAATTAAATATGATGCTAATTGTATAAAACAAGAAATAATGTAAAAAAATTTAAAAAAATGCTTGACAAAAATAACATATATGTGTATAATAAATATCGTTCCTTGACAAGGCGGTATAGCTCAGCTGGCTAGAGCACACGGTTCATACCCGTGGTGTCAGTGGTTCAAATCCACTTACCGCTACCATATCAGAGCAGACATTCTGTTTGCTCTGATTTTTTTTCTTAGTACATTTACAATAAAATGGTAGAGGTGGAATTATAGTATGATGATTACAAACGAGCAATTAAAAGGGATATATTTTGGTGCATATCGGTTTGAGGACAATGACGGCTATCTTGAAGGTTATCATTTTACTGAGGAGCAGATTGAATACTTATCATCCTTAACTGAATTCTGGGCGGAGCGATGTAGGGTAACAAACGCAAAAACTCTTGAATTTACAACGAGTGCAACTGAGTTTTCATTTGATTATAAGGTTCTCCCAACGCCTGCTATGGATACTGTTGAGCTTATGGTTGATGGTGTACTGATGAAGATATATAATACTAAAGAAATGCTGACAGAGGGCAAAATGACTTTCGAAATGCCTAAGGGTGAAAAGAGTGTTGTTGTATATCTTACAGGTGATTGTAAAATCGGAATAAAGAATTTTGAAATAAATGCTGATTTTATGCCTGCCAAAAAGGGTGATAAGGTATTATGGATTGGAGATTCGATAACTCAGGGGTATGGCCCTTACAGAACAGCACATATGTATGTAAGCTCCGCAAATCGTTATCTTAACTACGATATAATCAATCAAGGTGTTGGAGGCTACCGATATGATGCAAAGCTTCTTTGCGAAATGCCCGGATATAAACCGGAGAAAATTATAGTTGCATATGGAACAAATCAATATAAAGAAGACGGGGCAGTAGCAAGTGTAGAATGTTTCTATGAGAGGCTTCGTGAATTGTATGGTGAAATTCCGGTTCTTTGCATCACTCCGATATGGAGAGGAGACCAGAGTGAAACATATGACATTTTTAAAGGCTTTGGAGAGAAAATTAAGAAAATCTGCGAAAGGCATAAAAATATTAAGGTAGTAGACGGGTTGAAGCTTGTTCCGCATTTGCCTGAATATTTTCTTGATGGCTTGCACCCGAATGCTCTTGGCGGTGAGGTTTACGGAAGAAATCTTGTTGAAGAAATAAGGCGAATAGGGTTTTAACAACGAAAAAAGTGCATATTATGATGCACTTTTTCTTTTTTAATAATTTGTTTGTTGCAAAATCAAGTATGCTATGATATAATAAATGTGATTATAATAATATGTGAGGTTGTATATTATGAAGACTAAAGAAGGTTTTATGCTTAGAACGGTGGCAGGACGTGATATTGTTGTTGCTGTCGGTGCTGCGTTGGTTGATTTCGACGGACTGATAAGTCTTAATGAGACCGGCTCGTTTTTGTGGAAAGAGCTTGAAAAAGGTGTAGATTATGATACCTTGCTTTCCAGACTCTTGGAGGAATATGACACTGATGAGGCTACGGCAAAGGCGGGTATAGACTCATTTCTCGACAATGCTCGCAAGGCAGGGCTTATAGAGGAATAAAATTACGAAACGTAACAAATTTGTCATAATAAATTTGTTTTAAATGATTGCAATTACCTTGCAAATGTTATATAATTATTTAAATGTGATATTTGGGCGATGAAGACCGGGTCCTGTGCGACCGAAGGACGTGAACCTTGTCAGATGGGGAACCAAGCAGCAATAAGCGAGACCGCGGTGTGTTGCAGAAAAACCCGGTTGGAGCCTATATGTTACGGATACTGAAATTTGAGGAGGAGCTTATATATGGCATATCAGGCAATTTATCGAAAATGGCGCCCTGCTGTTTTTGAGGATATTGTCGGACAGGGACATATTACCGGCACCCTTAAAAGTCAGATAATGAACGGACAGGTCTCTCATGCATACCTGTTTTGCGGAACGAGAGGTACTGGCAAAACTACTGCTGCTAAGGTGTTTTCCCGTGCGGTAAATTGCCTTAATCCTCAAAATGGTTCGCCTTGTAATGAATGCGAGATGTGTAAAGGTATACTTGACGGCTCGATAACAGACGTGTCTGAAATTGACGCAGCATCTAATAACGGCGTTGATAATATCAGGGAGCTGAGAGATGATGTCAATTACGTTGCTCTAAGAGCAAAGTACCGTGTTTATATAATTGACGAGGTGCATATGCTATCCGACGGTGCGTTTAATGCACTATTAAAGACGCTTGAGGAGCCACCTTCTCACGTTTTATTTATTCTTGCAACTACAGCTCCGCATAAAGTGCCTGAAACTATCTTGTCGCGTTGCCAGAGATTTGATTTTAAACGCATACGTAATAATGATATTATTACACGTATGAAAGAAATTGCGTATGGCGATGGTCTAAAGATTACTGATGATGCGTATTCTCTTTTAGCAAAGCTTGCTGATGGCTCGATGAGAGATGGGCTTAGCATACTTGAAAGATGTGTGTCTGCTTGCGGTGAGAATATTACAGCTGGGGACATAACATCTGTACTCGGTATAGCCGACAGTGATGCGGATTTTAGAGCATCTGCTGCGATTGCAAACGGTGATGCAGCGGATATATTATCGCTTGTAAACACTCTTGTTTCCGATGGTAAGGATTTGAATTTGTTTATTGATTCACTAATTGGACATTTTCATGATTTGATGATTGCAAAGCTTGCAGCAAAGCCCGAAGATATTATTGATACATCGAATGAAAATTTGGTAAAAATTAATCATCAGGCTGATAAGCTTACTTTTGAAGCTATTTCAAGAGCCTCCGATGTATTGAATTCGGCTCGTGCTGATGCAAAGTGGGTAAAATCTCCCAGAATGATTTATGAGCTTGCACTTATTAAACTTACCAGACCGTCGCTTGACGATTCTAAAGAAGCCTTGCAGGAGCGAATTTCGAGGCTTGAAGAAGATATAAAAAATGGTATTAAAGTAACTCCAATATCTCACAAAGAGGAAGAAGCTGTTGTTACACCAAAAAAGAAAAAGCCTTCTGCAAGACTCTATGTTCCTTTGGATGTAAATAGTCTTACAACAGATTCGCCTATTATTATAGCTGCTCGTAAATGGGATTCGATAGCGGGTAAAATTGCCAGAAAATCACCTTACGTTGCAGGAAGTGTTGTCAATAGAAAAATCACCATTGACGGTGAGGGTATTATCCTTTTATTTGACGAGAATGAACGTATGCTTAAGGATATAGCGACAACCTATATCAATACAATAAGAGAAGCAGTTGAAAAAGATACAGGATATGATTTTGTTGTCAAGACTGCTTATACAGAGGATTTAGAAGATAATATAATTGATTATTGGAATGTAAAGAAAGGCTCAGGTAGTACGGATACCGAAACTCAAGCTTCTGTTACTGCTGATTTAAGAGACCCGATTGACAGGATAACAGATAGCTTTCCTGAAATTGTTGAAGTAACAGACCAGAGCGATTTTCTTGATTATAAGCCTGAGGATGAGAGCTTTGAGCAGTCGGAGTTTGATGACGAAGACAGGGAAGAGTTCTTTACTGAAGATGAAAAAATCGGACTTGACGGAGAATAAATGAAGGAGAATTGATATAAAATGGGCAAGTATAAAGGTTTTAGCGGTGCCGGTATGAATACAAATAAGAATGTTTCAAATGTTGTTAAGCAGGCACAGAGAATGCAAGAACAAATGGCTCAGATGCAGGCAGAGGTCGAAGAGAAGACTGTTGAGTCTGTTGCTGGCGGCGGTATGATTAAGGTAGTTGCTAATGGAAAGAAAGAGCTACTTTCTATAAAAATCGACCCGGAGGCTGTTGACCCTGACGATGTTGAAACTCTTGAAGACTTGGTTATTGTTGCCGTTAATGATGCTATTAAGAAGGCTGATGATATGATGAATGAGGCAATGCAGACTCTTACCGGTGGACTTGGTATACCGGGACTGTTCTGATGCATGCGCCGGTTATTGAACTGCTGATAGAGCAGTTTGCAAAATTGCCCGGAATAGGCAGAAAAAGTGCAGAGAGAATTGCATTCCATATTCTTGATAATATGGCTTCTGATGAAGTTGATAGTATGTGCAGTGTTATTACTTCTGCTAAAAAGAGTATTGCCTTTTGTCCGGTTTGTCAGAATCTTACCGATTCAATACCATGTGATATATGTTCTTCAGCAAAGAGAGACCGCTCAACGATATGTGTGGTCGAAAGCCCTAAGGATGTTGCTGTGATAGAAAGTACTAATGAGTATAAAGGACTATATCACGTATTGCACGGTGCACTTTCTCCTATTGATGGAATTACTCCTGATGATTTAAAAATCAAGGAACTGATTTTAAGATTGGATGATGAAGTGGATGAAGTAATAATGGCAACCAATCCGACTGTAAACGGAACGGCTACAGCTGTTTATATTCAAAAATTATTACAGCCTATGGGAATTAAAATAACACGAATTGCTCACGGTATACCGATTGGCGGAGGACTGGAATATACTGACGAAGCTACCCTTGCTAAAGCGCTGGAAGGCAGACGTGAAATGTAATTGTATGTAATTATTTATAATATAACGGAAAGAGGTTTGTTTTATGAAAGTAAAAATGTTTTCGATTATTGCGATGCTAATGCTTGTATTTTCTGTAAGTGCAGCGGCTGAGCCTGCTGTTACTGGTCCTAGTGGCGCCGGTGATGTATATTCTTCGACTGCCTCTGAAAAACCTGAAAATCAGACACATATTATGGCTGTAAATACGGGTGATAAAATCAAAATTTCAGTTGAAAGTGCATCTGGCAACATTACCCTTATTAGTTATAAGGGCAGTGAGCCTGTTGCGGATAAGATGCAGTACATAAACCAATATCCTCAGAATACTCAAACCATCACATATCAAATCAGAGAAATTGATAATACTCAAAATGGTCTCTATCTTCTAATGATAAATGATGGTACAAATGTGAAAAGTTTTTACTATAAGGTTGGAAGACCTGACTTAGAACATGGTGAAGGTGTAAATTATTACAAAAGAGTAAATTTTAGTGATAGAGATGATCAGTATGATGATACAACGTCGGTAGGTTATCTTGCTGCTTTTTCTCCTGCAGGCGGAACTGTTGAGAGATATGGCTTTACTGTGAAAAACAATTTATCTTCAGCAGAGGAGAAGGATATTGGTGTTGACGGAGATATTGCAGGAGAAGCAGTATTTGAGTTTGGTATTACAATTTACAATCTAAAACCTTATGATAATAATACTATTGACGACATAATAAATAATCTTGTTGTGGTTCCATATGTAAACTATAGTGATACGGAAGCTGTTAATGCTTGATGAAGGAGTGAATATGATGAAGAAATATGAAATACCTGAAATTAAAATTACATATTTTGCTACCGATGATACAATGACAGCGACTGATCCAACTTTAAATTTTTTGTCTGTATTAAATGTGTTTGGCAACGAAAAGCCAAATGCTCAAATCGGAAACTTAGATTTCGAGGAACTCAAATGATGCAAAGGATATGAACTTAGTTCATATCCTTATATTTTGTTAAATATTTGACAAATATTATCAATCTTAGACAATTATTATACGATATTTCAAACAGAAAGGATGATTATAGTGTTTCGTACATTTAAAGGCGGCCTGCATATACCTGACTATAAAGAGCTTACAGCCGGTAGGCCGATTGTTGCATTAGAGGGTGATAAAGTACATATTTATCCATTGCAACAACATATTGGTGCACCTCTTGAGCCGAAGGTGGCAAAGGGGGATATAGTTAAAGTGGGTCAAGTTATAGCAGATTCAGATGCATTCGTGTCCACTCCTGTACATAGCTCTGTTTCCGGAACGGTTGTTGATATTAAACCATACTTACATCCGTCCGGTGCAAAGGTAACGGCAGTTTTTATTGAGAATGACTTTACTTATACGATACACGAAGATATTAAACCCTATGATGCCCAAAATATGTCAAAAGAAGATATGCTTGCCGTTGTTAGAAACGCAGGTATTGTCGGAATGGGTGGTGCAGGATTTCCTACACATATTAAGTTATCGCCGCCGCCTGATAAGAAGATAGACTATCTGATTATTAACTGTGCTGAATGCGAACCTTATATTACTGCTGACCACAGAAGAATACTCGAAGACTCTGATTCAATCATTGATGGTATAAGCATTGTTATGAAAATCCTTGGACTTTCAAAAGCATATGTTGGTATAGAAATGAACAAACCTGATGCGTATAAGGTAATGAAGGAAAAAGCTCTTGAAGCAGGAAATATTGATGTAATTCCTCTTAAAACAAAGTATCCTCAGGGTGCTGAAAAACAGCTTATATATGCAGTAACAAAAAAACAAGTCCCGTCAGGCGGACTTCCTGCTGATGCAGGTGCGATAGTAATGAATGTTGACACAGTATCACAAATTTCAAAAACCTTCAGAACGGGTATGCCGCTTGTTAAGAGAGTGGTTACAGTTTCGGGTGATGCAATAGCCAATCCGTCAAACTTTGAAGTGCATACAGGTGTAACATTCCAGTATCTTATTGATGCCGCGGGTGGTTTTTCTGCAGATGTTCAAAAGCTTATTATGGGCGGACCGATGATGGGTATTGCACAGTATTCTACTGAACCTCCTGTTGTAAAGACTACGTCATCCATTCTTGCTCTTAGCAGCGAGGAAGGTAATTATGATGATTATTCGCCGTGTATACGTTGCGGAAAATGTGTTGATTACTGCCCGATGGGGCTTATGCCATTATATCTTAGCAAATTTTCTGTTAAAAATGACTTAGAGAAAGCTGAAGAATACAACATTTTAGATTGTATTGAGTGTGGTCTTTGCTCGTATATTTGCCCTGGCAAACAAAGTCCGTTACACAATATCAGAATCGCAAAACAAAAAATAATTGAGAACAGGAGGAAAAATAAGTGATGGAACATAAATTGATAGTATCTTCTTCACCGCATATTCATCAGAATGAATCAATTTCATCAATAATGCTTGATGTAATCATTGCACTTATTCCTGCGTCCTTGATGGGTATTTATTATTTTGGCTACAAAGCTGCAGTTGTAATTATTACTGCAATAGCGGCATCCGTTTTAAGTGAGTATGTTTATCAGAAAATCACAAAGAGACCGTCATCGGTGGGCGATTTATCTGCAGTTGTTACCGGACTTTTGCTGGCGCTTAACCTTCCTGTTACAGTTCCTCTGTGGATGACAGTTATAGGCTCTGCGTTTGCAATAATCATAGTTAAGCAACTGTATGGAGGACTTGGTAAAAACTTTATGAATCCTGCTCTCGCAGCAAGATGCTTTATGGTAATTGCTTGGGGCGGTGCAATGTCTGCGTTTGTTGAACCATTTGCGGGCTATGGCGCAGATGCAATATCTCAGGCGACACCGCTTGGCGTTTTAAAGGGGATTTCCGAAGGAACACTTCCGTCTGTTTCTGATGCGTTTTTTGGAGTTAAACCAGGCACGATTGGTGAGACATCCGCTGCAATGCTTCTTTTGGGCGGACTTTACCTTATGTATAAGAGAGTTATATCCTGGCGTATACCTACACTGTACATAATAAGCTTTGCTATACTCACATACTTTTTCGGTACAAACTTGACAGATGGCAGTCAGCTTAATTTTACCATACTATCTGTTTGCACAGGAGGTTTGTTCTTGGGTGCAATATTTATGGCAACAGACTATGTAACAACTCCAACAACAAAGCTCGGACAGGCAATATTTGCAATCGGTTGTGGTGTACTTACTTTTGTTATAAGGAGATACGGCAGCTATCCTGAGGGCGCATCCTTTGCGATACTTCTTATGAATATTGCAACACCGCTGATTGACAGATATGTCAAGCCGAAAAAATTCGGATATGTAAAGAAATCTTGATAAATGCAGAAAGGATGTGTATAAGTTTATGCAACGTAAAGACATTTTTGAAATAGCAAAAATAGGGCTTATCCTATTTGCAATCACAGCTATTTCTGCAGGTATACTGGCGGCTGTAAACGGCGTAACTGCACCAATTATTTCTGCAAATGAGAAAGCTAAACGTGAGGCTGCTATGTCTAAGGTTTTACCTGAGGCGGTAGCATTCGAGCCGGTAGAATATAACAATGAAAACTTAAGTGTAATCGAAGCATATATGGCGGGTGATGCAGGTTGTGTAATACTCTGCGAACCAAAGGGTTATGCCGGTGCAATCTCCATTGTTGTCGGTGTTAAATCTGATTTAACAGTAAGCAGTATAGATATAACAAGTCAGTCGGAGACTCCGGGACTTGGAGCTAATTGTACCAATGATGATTTTAAAGATGCTTATAGAGGCAAATCAAAGGACATTAAGGTAGTAAAATCCAATCCTTCCGGCAACCAGATAGATGCACTGTCATCTGCTACAGTAACAACCAAAGCGGTTACAAAAGGAGTTAACGATGCGCTGAAAGCTGCAGAGGAACTGATGGGAGGCGATAAATGATGGATAAGAAGAAAAATGCTTTTATAAATGGACTTTTGTATGATAATCCCACATTTGTTCAGCTTCTTGGAATGTGTCCTACACTTGCAACCACTACAAGTGTTAAAAATGGTATAGGTATGGGACTTTCTGCGACTGCTGTTCTTATTCTCTCGAATATGCTGATATCTTTACTGAGAAAGGTTATTCCTGATAAGGTGAGAATTGCAGCTTATATTGTAATCATTGCAGCTTTTGTTACTATTGTTGAAATGTGCCTTAAAGCATATCTGCCTGATATTGCAGAGCAACTTGGCATATTCATACCGCTTATAGTTGTGAACTGTATAATACTTGCCAGAGCTGAGTCTTTTGCATCTAAGAATGGTGTACTTAGCTCAATGCTTGATGGTGCAGGTATGGGACTTGGTTTTACAGGTGCACTTGCGATTATTTCAGCAGTACGTGAGTTTTTGGGCGCAGGTTCAATTTTCGGCATAAAGATTTACGGTGATACAATTACTCCGATGGCAATTTTTGGAATGCCTCCTGGTGGTTTTATAACACTTGGCATAATTATTGCTGTAATAAACGCGATAATTTCTAGAAGAAAGGCGGCGAATAGTAAATGATGGAAGTGTTATCTGTTATAATTGCCGCGCTCTTTACCGAAAACTTTGTACTTGTTAAGTTTTTGGGTATTTGCCCGTTCCTCGGTGTTTCTAAAAAAACCGAAACTGCACTGGGAATGGGAATGGCGGTTACTTTTGTTATGGCTATTGCCTCCGCTTGCACATGGGCTGTTAATCACTTTTTATTGGAACCGTTTTCGCTCGAGTATCTTCAAACCATTGTGTTTATTCTGATAATAGCCGGTCTTGTTCAGTTTGTAGAGATGTTTGTTAAGAAAACAATACCATCGCTTTACAGTGCGCTGGGAATATATCTCCCTCTTATCACAACTAACTGTGCAGTGCTTGGTGTTGCACTTTTGAATGTCCAGTACGGATACGGCTTTATGCTGTCTATTGTTTACGGCACATTTGCGGCACTTGGTTTTTCTATGGCGATTGTACTGTTCTCCGGTATTCGCGAGTTCATTGATGAAAATGAGGTTCCTGTGTCCTTTAGAGGCTTTCCTATTGCCCTAATAACGGCAGGGTTAATGGCTATTGCCTTTACAGGTTTTTCGGGATTGACAATATAAGGGAAGTTGGTGTAGTTAAATGAGAGAAATTTTAATACCGATAGCGATTGTAGGCGGTACGGGTCTTTTGTTTGGCTGTCTGCTTGCCTTTGCATCGATTATTTTTAAGGTAAACAAAGATACAAGGATTGAAATGATAGAGGAGATACTGCCCGGTGCAAATTGCGGTGCCTGCGGTTATGCTGGATGTAGCTCATACGCAACTGCGATTGTTGAAGATAATGCCCCTGTTTCTCAGTGCAGTGTCGGTAAGGATGCGGTTGCAAAGAAGATTGCTACAATTATGGGTAAGCAAGCAGAGAAGGTTGAGCCTAAGGTTGCAAGAGTTATGTGTGCAGGAAAGTGCGGGATTGCCGAAGACAAATATAAGTATGTCGGAATACAAAGCTGCATTGCTGCTGCAAAGCTTGCTGGTGGTGCAAAAACCTGCCCTAACGGGTGTTTAGGTCTTGGCACTTGTATATCTGTTTGTAAATTTGATGCAATCTATATTAAGGATGGTATTGCGCGTATAGATGAGACAAAATGCAAAGCTTGCGGTATGTGTTTAAAGGCTTGCCCTAAAGGATTGATTACACTCGTACCTGTATCAAACAAGGTGTGGGTTCCGTGCAATAATACAGAAAAGGGTGCTGATACTAACAAATATTGTAAAGCAGGATGTATTGCTTGTCGTATCTGCGAAAAAACTTGTCCTGTAGAGGCGATTAGTGTTGTTGATAATCACGCTGTAATTGATTATTCTAAATGCGTAAGCTGTGGTCTTTGTGCTGATAAGTGTCCTAAAAAGTTAATACACAAGTCAAAAACAACAGGCGTTGGAGTCTAAAAAAGGAGAGTTTATCTCCTTTTTTTGTTGCCCTTAGGCTTTATGTTACAGAATTGTTAATTTTCAGAAGAAATCTTATAAAATCACTATACAAAATTATTTTTTTGTGTTATAATGAGACATATAATGGTGGTTTTGTAAGCTAATAATGATAAAATCTTTGGGAGGATTACAATGATTAGTAAAGCTTTTAAAAACATAGTAACACAAATGGCAGAAATTTATCCGAAAAGATTTGGCATTGCGGATGCGAAAGGGCTTGTGCTTGCATCTAACGGTGCTGATTTGCCAACTGATATTATCGAGGAACTTGTCTACTTTATGACTGATGATGACAAGGTTTACACCAAAGATGGTTTTACCATTCGCCCGATAGTTGGAAAGCCTCTTGCGGATTATGTGGTTTATGTTGAAGGAACTGACGAGGTTTCACAGTATTGCTGTAATTCTGTTGCAGTTGCAGCAAACAATGTGCGTCATTACTATGATGAAAAGTATGATAAGACAGTATTTATGCAGAATGTTATCTTTGATAACGTCCTTGCTTTTGACCTCCACCAGAAAGCGATAGAGCTCCATGTTGACATTGAACAGCCCAGAGCAGTATTTTATATTAAGGTGGAAGGAAAGGGCGATTTAAGTATTTATGAAGTGATCAGAAATATTTTTCCTGACAAAGAACACGATTTCTTAATCAATATTGACAGCTCTAACCTTGTGCTTATTAAAGAGCTAAAGGAACAGATGTCAACAGATGCTATTGAAGCTATGGCGCAACAGATTATAGATACTGTTCATACCGAAAGTATGATGCGTATATTGATTGGTGTAAGTGCTGCAGCAGATAATCTTAACAAGATAAATAACGCATACAAAGAAGCACAGATAGCTTTGGAGGTTGGCAAGGTTTTTGATGAGGAGAAGCTTATTTTGAATTACGAAAGCCTTGGTATCGGAAGACTTATTTATCAACTTCCAATCAAGCTTTGTGAGCTTTTCCTGCAGGAAGTGTTTAAAAAAGGCGATATTACACTTCTTGACAGTGAAACAATTCTTACTATAAATAAATTCTTCGAAAATGACCTAAATGTATCAGAAACTTCAAGACAGCTTTTTGTACATAGAAATACTCTTGTCTATAGACTTGAAAAGATATATAAGCTGACCGGTCTCGACCTTAGAAAGTTTGACCAAGCGATTGTATTTAAAGTTGCTATGATGGTGCATAAGTATCTTGTTTCAAATCCTATGAAAATCTGATAACAGTTTAACTGAAAGGATAACAATATGATTGAATTTGTTAATGTTACAAAGGAATACGAAAATGGTGTTTTAGCGCTTAATGATGTTAGTCTTAAGATTGAAAATGGCGAATTTGTATTTCTTATAGGTTCTTCGGGTGCAGGCAAAACAACGTTGACCAAAATTCTTATGCGTGAAGAAAATGTAACTTCCGGTCAGGTGATGCTTGATGGTAAGGATGTTACATTGCTTGCGGATAAGGATATACCATATTTAAGACGAAAAATGGGAGTCGTTTTTCAGGATTTCAGACTTCTTGAAGACAGAACTGTTTACGAAAACGTTGAGTTTGCGATGCAGATTGTTGGTGCGTCAAGAAGAGAAATCAGACGCAGAGTTCCGACTGTTCTTAATATGGTAGGACTTAACTATAAAGCAAAAATGTTCCCTCGTCAGCTTTCAGGTGGTGAACAGCAAAGAGTAGCTCTTGCGAGAGCTCTGGTAAATAATCCAACACTGTTGATTGCTGACGAGCCTACAGGTAACCTTAATCCAGAAACCGCAATGGAAATTATGGAAATATTTGAGAATATCAATGCGATGGGCACAACGATTATAATGGCGACTCATGCACACGATATTGTAGACGCGATGCACAAGCGAGTTATAGCCATTGAGGATGGTCGCCTTGTCAGAGACGAAGTAGGAGGGGAGTATCATCAGTATGTCGAGAATTAAGTATTTTATGGGAGAAGCAAAAAAGAATATTCTCAGAAACGGACTTATGAGTGTTGCTTCTTTATTTACGATAGTTTCTTGTCTGGTAATTCTTGGTGTCTTTATGATAATTTCTCTAAATGTAGAAACGGTTACTGAGCAGATTAAGGACCAGTGTGAGATACAGGTTTTTCTTGATATGAACACATCTGACGAAAGAGTTGCGGCGATTGGAAATGAAATATCAAGCATTGAAAATATTAAGTCGGTAGAAATTTATACAAAGGAGCAGATGCTGGAAGAGGTTAAAGCTACTATGTTTAAGGGTAGAGAAGACCTCATTGAAAGCTTTAGTGCTGACGATAATCCCTTCAGCGACTCTTATAAAATAGTATTAAATGATATTTCGCTTGCAAGCGAAACTGCCGGTCTTCTTTCGGATATAGAAAATGTAGAAAGTGTTACAAACAAACAGGATGTAGTAAATGTTGTACTTTCTATTTCTAAAAATGTACGAGCTGTTACTGTTGTAATAATGATTCTTTTGTTGCTCGTAGCAGTGGTTATTATATCTAATACAGTAAGGCTTACTGTGTTTAACCGCCGTAAAGAAATTGGTATTATGAAATACATAGGTGCAACAGACAGATTTATCAGAGTACCTTTTATTTTCGAGGGTGTAATTGTCGGAATTCTCGGTGCAATAATATCATTTATTCTTATGTTTGGTGGATATGTGTTTATTTTAAGACTTATTGAAACCAGTAATTTTGATTTATTCACACTTATTGGGCCCGAGCCTGTTGCGCTTTGGCTTGGTGTTATATTTTTGTTTGTAGGCGGCTTGATTGGAATGCTCGGAAGTGTTGTATCTATGAAGAAATATCTTAAGGTTTAACGGTGATTTGTATGAAATTAGCAATGAAACGAATAATATCAGCAGTGCTTGCAGGTCTTTTTCTCTTTTCTAATATTGCTTATGCAGCTAAGAGCGTAAACGACTTAAAATCTGAGCTTGAATCAAATAAAAAGGAAACAGAGAAGATCAAGAAAGAAATAAGGGATAAGCAAGAGGATAAGAACGCCGCTACTGCTAAAATTAACGAGCTTGATATAGAAATTTCAGGTGTACAGGACGATATTGATGCTGTACAGGCTGTTATTGATGAAAAGCAAAGCGAAATAGATGCTGCAAATACGAAAATCGAGGGTTTAAACTTAGATATTGATAAGACAACAGAAAAACTGAAAGCTCGTATGAAGGTTATGTATGAGTACGGAAGCACATCATATCTTGAAATACTTTTGGAGTCTAAGGGATTTTCTGACCTATTCACAAGGATTGCCGCAATACAAGCTATTGTCCGCCACGACAATTCCATCATTGATGATTATGCACGCCAGATTGACGAGCTTGAAGCGGCAAAACAACTTGTTGTAACAGAGCAAGAAGAACAGATTGCTGCAAGAAACATTCTTTCTGCCGAACAGGATAAGCTTGAAGGCCTGAGGAATGAAAGAGTTAAGGTAGTAAATCAGCTCAATAGCGACATTGCTGCACTTGAGGCGGCTGAAAAGCAGAAAGAAAAGGATGCTAATGCACTTCAGGCGGAGATTAACAAAGCACTTGGAAAATCATCAAATAATGTTGTATATAAAGGTAACGGTAAATTTGCATGGCCGTCTGCTGCATCAACGAGAATTACATCTCAGTATGGCTACAGAATACATCCTATCTTTGGCACAAAGAAGCTCCACCGAGGATTAGATATTGGCGCTCCTGCAGGTACTGACGTTCTTGCTGCTGAAGACGGTGTTGTCTTGACTGCCGGCTATAATAACAGTTATGGATACTATATTACAATAAATCACGGAAGTGGTTATGTAACACTTTACGCACATAACTCTAAACTTCTTGTAAAATCAGGTCAGTCGGTAACAAGAGGACAGGTGATAGCAAAATGTGGTTCTACCGGAAATTCGACAGGCCCACATATACATTTTGAAGTACAGATAAACGGAAAGCTGGCTAATCCTCTTAATTACCTGTAAAAACGACCTATCACCGAAAGGACTGTTATAATCTTGAAAATCAACAAAACTATACTTGTTACAGCTTGTATTACAGCAGTTGTGTCGGTACTTCTTACAAATACTGTTAGGGACTATACCTTTGTAAAAAATAACGGTAAAATAGTAAAGAAGCTTTCGGCAGTAACAGAAATAATTATGGACAATTCAATCTATCCTCTTGATGAAGATGTAATTGCAGACAATGCAGCTGATGCAATCACAAATACTGTTGGGGATATTTACACAAGATACCTTAGTGCCGACGAATACGGGCAGTATATTGATAGCGTGTCAAGCAGTTATTTTGGTGTTGGACTCACTTTATCGTCGGATATTGTTACAGGCAAGGTAACGGTCTTAGAATGTGCAGAAAATGGCCCGAGTGCTAAGGCGGGTATTCTTGTAGGCGATACACTTGTTTCTGTAGACGACAAGGAATGTAACAGCGAAACTCTTACAGAAGTAATATCTCATATTAAATCCAAAGAGGTAGGAACTGACATTATATTAAATGTTGTGAGAAATGGTGAAGAACTTGAATTTATTGTTCCATTCGAGAAAGTTCAGACAAATCTTGTATCAGGACAAATGATTGGTAGCGATATAGGATACATCAGGATTGAAAGCTTTAAAGGCTCGCTTGACAATGACTCTAAAACTGCATATGATGACTTTGTTGATAATGTAAACAATCTCCGTAATGAAGGTATGACTAAAATGATTATTGACCTTCGTGATAATCCGGGCGGTGATTTTGGTGTTGTTGCAAGTATTGCTGATGAAATTATTTCTGAGGGACTTATTACATATACTGAGGACAAAAACGGAAAACGAAGTGAACTCAATGCAATGAATGGTGGACTTGACTATCCTATTGCCGTTATTACTAACGGTAACAGTGCGTCTGCATCCGAAATTCTTACCGCTGCATTAAAGGATAATGGCAGAGCTGTAATTGTTGGTGAAAAGACCTTTGGTAAAGGCGTAGTACAGAGTTGCAGGAGACTTTTTGACGGTTCAGGTGTAATAGTAACATCAGCAAGATACTTTACACCGTCAGGCGTATGTATACAAGATGTTGGAATCGAGCCTGATGTTGAGTGTAAATTACCGGAGGGTACTACTCTTAATGATTATACAGTTGAAAATGACCCGCAAATTGCAAAAGCCGTCGAGGAACTTTTGAAAAAGTAATAAATATTTAAGCGGTATTGATTGTTCGATACCGCTTTTCGTGTAGTTAGGAAGGTGAATATATGCTGTCGCTGATAAATTCTTGCGGACTTATAGGTATAAACGGATATACAGTAAAAGTTGAAACGGATGTCGGTAACGGTCTGCCGCATTTTGACCTTGTCGGCTTGCCTGACGCAAGTGTAAAAGAGGCAAAGGAAAGGGTTCATTCTGCAATCAAGAACTCTGGTTTTGGATTTCCTGCAAAAAAGATTGTAGTAAATCTTGCTCCTGCTGCACTAAAAAAAGTTGGTGCATCATATGACCTGCCAATCGCTGTGTCTGTTCTTTGTGCCACAAACCAATTACCATTAGAGCCGATTAAAAACTCGGTATTTATAGGCGAACTCTCTCTTGACGGCAGTATATATCCGGTAAACGGAGTACTTCCAATGGTAATATCTGCAATAGCGGAGGGGTATGATACCTTTTTTGTCCCAAAAGATAATGTGGCAGAAGCTTCTGCGGTAACAGGAGCAAAGGTTTATCCTGTTAGTATGCTTAAGGATATTTATGAGCATTTATGCACATCAAATAAAATAGAACAGTATATCCATAATGAAAATGATTTATCAGATAGTCTTATTGATACAGTCCTTGATTTTAAAGATGTAAAAGGTCAGGAAAACGCAAAAAGAGCAATAGAAATAGCAGCAGCAGGAAATCACAATGTCCTTTTAATCGGTCCTCCCGGAACAGGTAAAACGATGCTTGCTCAAAGAATTCCTGGGATTTTACCCGACCTTACTACTGAAGAATCACTCGAAGTAACAAAAATTCACTCTATTGCCGGAATTTTGCCGTCCGGTGTTTCTATGCTAAAAACAAGACCTTTCAGGAGTCCGCACCACTCGGTATCGGCATCTGGTTTAACTGGAGGCGGAGCTGGGTTACCAAGACCTGGCGAGCTGTCGCTTGCACATAATGGTGTATTGTTCCTTGACGAGTTGCCCGAGTTCAGACGCGATGTTTTAGAAGCAATGCGTCAACCTTTAGAAGATGGAATTGTAACAATCTCGAGAGTTGCGGCAAGCCTTACATATCCTTGTAATATGATGCTTGTGGCATCTATGAACCCTTGCAAATGCGGATATTTTGGCGACAGTAATCATCGTTGTTCCTGTACACCAGCGCAAATAGATATGTACAGGTCGAAAATTTCAGGACCGTTGTTAGATAGAATTGATATTCAAGTTGAGGTCGGCTCTGTAAACTATTCTGATTTGAGCGCTACTGAAGTAACCGACTCAACTGTAGTCATTAAAGAAAGAGTAAATAGAGCACGCAAAATTCAACAGGAAAGATATAAAAATCTTTCCATTTATGCTAATGCACAACTTAACTCAGGCCAGCTTGAAGATTACTGTAAAATAGGTGAAAGGGAGCATAAACTCCTCGAAAATGCCTTTAATAAGCTTGGACTCAGCGCAAGGGCATACAGCAGAATTTTAAAGGTTGCAAGGACTATTGCTGACCTTGAGGCATCTGAAAGTATAACCGCCTCACATATAGCAGAGGCTATTCAATACAGAAGTCTTGACCGTAAGTATTTTGAATGAAAATACTGAGATTGTTGGATTTTTTCTTATTTTGATATTGATATTAAGTTGCAAATATTGTATAATATAAGAATAATGTTATGAGGAAGGTTTTACCTATGGATAATAATTTAAGAATGGCAGAGCTTCTGTTCTCCGATATAACCAAAACACCTGAATACTACGAGGAACTTTATCCCAAGAGAGATTTGAAAGAGGGTGCAGTTGTAACCAGATTTGCGCCAAGCCCAACCGGTTTTCTTCACTTTGGCGGTCTTTTTGCTGCGTTTGTTGGCAGAACTGCTGCAAAGTCTACTGATGGTGTTTTCTACCTTAGAATAGAAGATACAGATAAGAAAAGAGAAATTGAGAACGGTGTAAGTCTTATTGTAAAAGGACTTAGCGATTTCGGCATAACCATTGATGAGGGTATGCTGTCAGAAACAGAGGAAAAGGGTAATTATGGCCCTTATACACAGAGTGCAAGACGTGATATTTACCTTGGCTTTGTAAAGGAGTTTGTTAAGAAAGGCTTGGCTTATCCTTGTTTTATGAGCGAGGAAGAGCTTGCTAAAATCCGTGAGCTTCAGGAAACAAAAAAGGAACTCCCTGGTGTATGGGGTGAGTATGCAAAGTTTCGTGATATAACCGTCGAAGAAGCACAAAGACGTATAGAAGCAGGCGAGCAGTATGTTGTAAGACTTCGCTCCCCCGGTCAGGCAGACAAGAGAATCAAGTTTAAAGATGTAATTAGAGGCGAAATTGAAATGCCTGAGAACATCAATGATATTGTACTTTTAAAGAAAGACGGAATTCCGACATATCATTTTGCACATACCGTTGATGACCATTTAATGCGCACTACTCACGTTGTAAGAGGTGATGAATGGGTTTCTTCTGTGCCTATACATTTGCAACTGTTTTATGTTTGCGGGTTTAAAGCACCTAAATATGCACATATTTCACCTATTATGAAGGAAGAAAACGGTGGTAAACGTAAGCTTTCAAAACGTAAGGACCCTGAGGCAGCAGTAAGCTTTTATGAGGAAGAGGGCTATCCTGCAGGCTCGGTTTGGGAGTATCTTTTAACCCTTGCAAACTCTAATTACGAAGAATGGCGCAGAGCAAATAAGGATGCATCGCCTAAAGACTTCCCGTTCTCTCTTGCAAAAATGAGTAAGGGCGGAGCACTGTTTGATATGGTTAAGCTTAACGATGTAAGCAAGAGCTATATTTCTACTTTATCTGCAGAGGAAGTGTACAGCCTGCTTTATGACTGGGCAAAAGCAAATGATGAAGTTCTTTTTGAGAGACTTTCGGATAAGGAATATGCGCTGAAAGTTCTCGGTGTAGAAAGAGGAAATGCAAAGCCGAGAAAGGATATTGCAAAGTGGAGCGAGGTAAAGGATTATACTGAGTATTATTACATTGCGCCTAAAACCTTTGCATTCCCTGAAAATGTAGCAATGGGAGATGCTTTGGAAATTTTAGAAAATTACAAAGAAATCTATACCGAAGAATTAAGCTCTGATGACTGGTTCCCGACTGTTCGTGATATGGCAGAGAAGCTTGGATATGCTAAAAATCCAAAGCTATATAAAGAAAATCCCGATAACTTCAAAGGCCACGTAGGAGATGTCAGCACTGTTATCAGAATAGCCATAACAGGTAGGAGTAATACTCCTGACCTTTTCTGGATTTCTACTGTACTTGGTTATGACGAAACTGTTAGAAGAATTGATAATGCTATAAACTTTCTTAAATA
>JAZROS010000191.1:0-2664 GCA_045648825.1 Clostridia bacterium
CATCACTTCGCAGCGCTGAACAGGTTGCGGCTATCCGTGGCAAGTCAGTTAAGGAAATCGTAGGTTAAGGAGGAGCAGCATTATGGCAACAAAGAAGGCTGCATGCCTCAAAGTAAAACTCGTTAAGAGTACAATCGGTTCTAAGAAGGACCAAATCGCTACTGTTGAAGCTTTAGGTCTGCTCAAGTTGGGCGACGAATCTATCCAACCTGATAACGCAGCTACCAGAGGCAAAATCAACAAGGTTTGTCACTTAGTTGAAGCAACAGAAGCTAAGGCGTAAGTTCGCTTATGTAGTCACTTTTTGTGACGACGCGGTTTTAACCCCGCGAATTTAGCAAGGAGGTGCGAACAATGAAAATGCATGAATTAGCTCCTGCGCTCGGCTCAACAAAAGAGTCTAAGCGTATAGGTAGAGGTCACGGTTCAGGTCAGGGCAAAACTGCAGGCAAAGGCCACAAGGGTCAAAAAGCTCGTGCAGGCCGTGGTATAAGAGCAGGTTTTGAAGGCGGTCAGATGCCTTTACAAAGACGTGTTCCTAAGCGTGGCTTCAATAACATTTTTGCTGAAGAATGGATAGCTATCAACCTTTCCGCTCTTGAAAAGTTCGAGGACGGTAGTGTTGTAGATGCTGAAGCTTTAGCACAAAAGGGAATAATCAAGAAAGCAAACCTTCCTGTAAAGGTTTTAGCTAACGGCAAGCTTACAAAGAAGCTTGAGGTTAAGCTTAATGCTTATTCCGCATCTGCTGCCCAGAAAATCGAGGCTTTAGGCGGAAAGGCTGAGGTGATTTAATGTTTCAAACATTAAAAAACGCATGGGTAATTAAAGAAATCCGTAACAAGATTCTTTTTACCATAATGATTATCCTAATATTCCGTATTGGTTCGGTTATCCCCGTTCCGTTTATTAACCCTGATGCATTAAAAGCAGCTACCGATAATAATAGCTTTTTTAACTATTTGTCAATCTTGACAGGTGGCGGCCTTGAGTACGGTGCTATCTTCGCTTTAGGCGTTACCCCGTACATTAACTCGTCAATTATTGTTCAGCTTCTTACCGTTGTTTTCAAAAGACTTCAAGAATGGTCTAAAGAAGGCGAAGAAGGACAGAAGAAGTTGGCACAGCTTACCCGTTGGGCAACTGTTATTTTGGCGTTGATTCAGGGTGTTGCATACTTTATTTATCTTAAAAACAGTCGTGCTCTCAACGTATTCAAGACCGGCGAAATCTGGTTTGCGGCTTTCGTTATTATACTTGCTTTTACCGCAGGTTCAGCTCTTGTTATGTGGCTTGGTGAGCGTATCGACGAAAAGGGCATTGGCAATGGTATCTCTATGTTGCTCTTTGCTGGTATCCTTTCACGTGGTCCTAACGCATTCGTGGCATTGTATGGTAACATCCAGGCAGGCCGTTATGTTGCGGTAATTTCGATTGTTTTGGTTTTCTTAGCAATCATTATGTTTGTTGTTTGGATGACCCACGCAGAACGCAGAATTCCTGTACAGTACGCTAAGCGTGTTGTAGGTAACAAGATGTACGGTGGTCAAAACACCCATATTCCGATTAAGGTTAATATGTCAGGTGTTATGCCTATCATCTTTGCTTCATCTATTTTGATGTTGCCTACCATGGTTCTTTCGTTCATGGGTGAGCCTGAATCAGGCCTCGGAACAATAGTTTACAAGATTTGTAATATGTTTAGCGTTCAAGGCGCGTTCTACGCAATTGTTTACTTCCTCATGATTATCGGTTTTGCATATTTCTATGCAACCATCCAGTTTAATCCTGTTGAAATGGCTAACAACTTGCGTAAAAACGGTGGTGCAATCCCCGGTATTCGTCCGGGCAAGCCCACAACTGATTTTATTTCAAAAATCCTTTCACGCGTTACACTTTTAGGCGCATTGTTCCTCAGTGTTATCGCTCTTCTCCCGATCATAATCGGTAATGTTGGCAGTATCAACATTTCTGTTGGTGGTACTTCACTTCTTATTATGGTTGGTGTTGCGCTTGATACTGTACGCAGCCTTGAGTCTCAGATGATGATGCGTCATTACAAGGGCTTCCTTGATTAAGGTGATTTGAAATGAAACTCATACTTTTAGGTGCTCCTGGTGCCGGCAAAGGTACCCAGGCGGAAATTATTTCCGAAAAGTACAGTATCCCCACCATTTCTACCGGCAACATTATTCGTGCTGCACTTAAAAACGGTACAGAAATGGGATTAAAGGCTAAGGCTTTTATAGATGCGGGAAACCTTGTTCCTGATGATGTTGTAATAGGCATTATTAAGGAACGTCTTGCTGAGGACGACTGCCAAAACGGCTACATCCTTGATGGTTTCCCCCGCACTATTCCCCAGGCAGAAGCGCTTGATAATTTAGGCTTCGGTATCGATAAGGCACTTTCTATTGAGGTTGCTGATAGCGAAATCGTTAAGCGTATGTCAGGCAGACGCGTTTGTGAAAAATGCGGTGCAAGTTACCACACCGAGTACAAGAAGCCTGCTAAAGAAGGCGTATGTAACTTCTGTGAAGGCGCGCTTGTAATTCGTAAGGATGACGAGCCCGAAACTGTTCTTAACAGACTTAATGTTTATCACGAACAGACCGAGCCTTTGAAAGATTATTACAAGGCTTGTGGCAAGTTGGTAATGGTTGA
>JAZROS010000192.1:0-2632 GCA_045648825.1 Clostridia bacterium
TTTTTGATAACGAGTACACGCTTTTTAGCAGATTTAATGTTAGGCATTTTGTTCACCTCCGAGTAAATAATACATAATACCCAATTATTTTAACACAAGTTTATTTAAATTGCAAGAGTTTTTTTTATTTTTTTGAAAAAAATTTATCCTCTTCTTTTTCTTACCATTGCACCCTTTGAAATTTCATCATCAGAGTGGAACTTAACAGTCATCTCGGCGTGGTTTGCAACCTCGATAGGCTCGTCGTTTTCATTTTTCATATCGGTTACCGTCAAGGTAATAAACGGCTTTTTTGGCTCTACAATTTCTAATTCATCACCCGCAAAAAATCTGTTTCTCTGTGTGATTGTAACAGTTTTTGTTGCGGTATCATAATCTGTAACCATTCCTATTAAGTCATAGTCCCTGATATATGAGCTGTCGGTATAAACCTGTGCCTTTTCGTCAGGCTTGCCGAAATAAAAGCCTGTATAATACGGGCGGTGGCTCACCTTACAAAGCTCGTCGAGCTGACTTTCATCAAAAACGTAGACCTCAGGATTTTCGAAGTATCTGTCTATTTCCTCACGGTATGCCTTCACAACCGTTGCGAGATAGTACGAAGTCTTGACTCTACCTTCAAGCTTAAAGCTTGAAATACCACTTTTTACAAGTTCGGGTATATGCTCAATCATACATAAATCCTTTGAGTTGAAAATAAATGTACCTCTCTCATTTTCAAAAACGGGCATATACTCACCCGGTCTTGTTTCCTCCATAAGTGAATAATTCCACCTGCACGGATGTGCACACGCACCCTGATTTGCATCTCTTGAGGTCATATAATTAGACAGCAGACATCTGCCCGAATAGGATATACACATAGCCCCGTGGACAAAAGCCTCCAATTCAAGCTCTGGTGGTGTTTTTGCCCTTATCTCCTCTATTTCTGCAAGGCTCATTTCACGAGCTAAAACCACTCTCTTTGCACCAAGCTCATACCATTTTGTCGCACTTTGGTAATTGACATTATTTGCCTGTGTACTAATGTGAATAGGTATCTCAGGTGCAGTCTTCTGCAAAATATCAAACATTCCCAAATCTGCAACAAGTACCGCATCAAAGCCTACCCCTCTTATTGACCTGATAAAGCTTTCAAATTCTGCAATATCCCTGTTATGCGGGAGAATATTGGCAGTTAAGTAAACCTTTTTACCTCTTTGGTGTGCGTATTCCACGCCCTCGTACATTTCCTCTAAAGAGAAATTCTCAGCAGCAACACGAAGACTGTATGCTTCACCGCCAATATACACGGCATCCGCGCCAAAATCTATCGCTGTTTTGAGTTTTTCAAGGCTGCCGCCCGGTGCCAATAGTTCCGGTTTTGTCATCAGCATACATCTCCTTTCATTTTTTAACCGCAATAGTCATACCATCACCTAACGGTAGCAGCACCGTTTCAAGCTCTGCTCTTTTATACTGTGCTCCAATAAAATGCCTTAATCTCTTTACTATCGTTATCTTTCTTCTTACAACGTGCTCAGGGTCAGCTGTCATACCCTTATAAAGCACATTATCCGCAATAAGCATACCGCCCTTTTTAAGAAGTCTTATGCAGTCGTTTAGCATATGTATATAGTGTGCTTTCGGGCCGTCTAAGAAAATCAAATCATATTCGCCCGTAAGTGTGGGCACAGTTTCAACTGCATCGCAGTTTCTGACCGTTATAACATCGCTTTTTCCTGCACGTTCTATATTTGCCCTTGCACGCATAGCCATTTTTTCATCAAGCTCAAGTGTTAATATACTTCCGCCCTCAGAAAGCTTTTCCGACATTAAAAGTGCACTGTAGCCGATGGCACAGCCTATTTCAAGTATATGCTTAGGTCTTTTAAGCTCTAAAAGCACCGACAAAAGACGAGCCGCTTCGGGCAGGATAATAGGTATATCCTCCCTTGCCGCCTCGTCTTCAAGCTCTTTTAATATTCCTTTGCTTTGAGGTACTCCCTCACGAAGCATATCTGTAATGTACGGATATACTATCGCATCCTTATCGTACTCAATCATCTAATAATTCTCCGCAAATTTTTATTACTTTATCCTTTGTTTCTTCGAAGCTAATATCAGCTACCGATGCACCGCTCGCCATCTTGTGTCCGCCGCCGCCGAATTTCTGGGCAAGAGCGCCGACATCATATTTTCCGTTAGAGCGGAAGGATAGTTTTATTTTGTCAACAGTTTCACGGATAGATACAGCAATTTCGCAGCCGTCAACCATTCGTGCAATGTTGACAATATCGCCCATATCCTTTTCCTCAACGCCGAATTTTTCAAACTCGTCATTATTTACACCAATAAGGCTAAGTCTGCCGTCAAAACAAGTTTCCACACGGCTCATCAATTCACCTTTAAATCGCATAGACTTTTCCGTTTCAGTATCAAAGAGCATTCTCGAAATATATGCGTTATCAATACCTTTTTCCAAAAGCTCTGCAGCGATACGCATAGTCTTTGGACTGACATTTGAATACTTAAAGCTGCCTGTGTCCGAAGAGATTGCAATAAAAAGATACTCTGCTGTTTTTTCATCAATTTGGGCATCAATAGCCTTAAACACGTCAAACAGTATCTCTCCCGTCGCAGAAGCATCCGC
>JAZROS010000193.1:0-7965 GCA_045648825.1 Clostridia bacterium
CAATGTCGTTTACACACATTGCAACACAATCCTGACCTATAGTATCGTGTTTATCGGTAAGAAATGCAATTCTTAGCTTAGTACCAACACCGTCTGTACCTGATACAAGAACGGGATTTTTGTATCCTTGCGGAATTTCAAACAAACCGCCAAAACCGCCTATACCGCCAAGTACACCCGGAATTATTGTTCTTTTAACGTGGTCTTTAATCAATCTGACAGATTCGTAACCTGCCTCTACGTCAACACCTGCTGCCTTATATGCTTCTGCCATTTTATGTATCCTCCTATATTATAACTCAGCGACAAGCTGCTGAAGCTTTTCGTCCTTTTTCATTACTCCGTCAACCATAGATTTTTTGTGCTTAGCAAGCATTTCTTTTAAATAGTCATATTTAAGTGAAAGCATCTGTGCAGCAAGAATTGCTGCATTTTCGCTTCCATCAATCGCAACACAAGCAACTGGTATACCGCTTGGCATCTGTACCATTGAAAGAAGTGAATCGAGGCCATCCATAGTCGATGATTTTATAGGCACACCTATTACAGGTAGTGTAGTAAATGCTGCTAAAACGCCGCCCAGATGAGCAGCCTTTCCTGCTGCAGCTATAATTACCTCTATTCCGTTATTTTCCGCATTCTTGGCAAATTCCTCCGCCTGATATGGTGTTCTGTGTGCAGAGATAACTCTTACCACAGGTTCTATGTTAAATGCCTTAAGGCGTGTAATACAGCCTTTCATTCTGTCAAAGTCAGAGTCGCTACCCATTATGACAGCTACCTTCGGTGATGACAATATAATCAATCCTTTCCCATTATATTTATAACGTATTTATTCTATCAAATATTACATACTTTGTCAATATTTGAGGGTAGAAAAAGAATGATAATATTTAGTAATTGAAAATGTATAATACAAAGTAAAAATCCTGTCATAAGACAGGATTTTTACTTTGGCACCCCCTGCGAGAATCGAACTCACAACTAACCCTTAGGAGGGGTTTATTATATCCATTTAACTAAAGGGGCGGATGAAACAGATTATATTTTACCTCTTTTTTTAGAAAAGGTCAAGTATTATTTTTAATCTATTTCAAATATCTTAAAATTCCTTTTTACAACGATTTATACGGTATCCTTAATCCGTATGTGAAAATAAAACGGCTATATCCACCATACGCCCATATTTATTCTATATAATACTTTTGCTTATAAGACTCATACATATCAGAGAATTCTTTCTCGTTTGAATCCTTAAGTTGAAGCAAATATTCGTGTGTTTCAAATGAATCGTGATTGATTTCTATGATACAAACTGCAATATTTGAACAATGGTCTGCAACTCTTTCAAAGTTTGTCAAAAGGTCAGAGAGAATAAAACCAAGCTCCATTGTGCAGTCTCCCTGTCTGAGTCTAGAAATATGACCGTTTTTAATCTTTCTCTTAAGTCTATCAATGACCTGTTCTAATGGCTCAACCTTTTTACAGATTGATATATCATCGTTAGTAAGTGCGTCAGACGCAAGTTCAAGAATTTCAGAAACCGCAGATGATATAATTAAGATATCCTTTTTTGCTTTTTCAGAGAAAGTAATTTCCTTATCATAAACTTCCTTGGCTGCTTCTGCAATATTCAAGGCGTGGTCAGAAATTCTTTCTATATCTCCAATACAATGCAATAGTTCTGTTACAGCTCTGCTGTCTTTTGAAGACATCTGGTTTGCAGTAATTTTTACAAGATAAGTACTGGTTTTATCTTCATACTTATCAACTATTCCCTCAAGCTTAACAATATCGTTAAACTTTTCATTAGAGTAGTTTTCGATAAGTTCAACCGCTTTAGAATATGTATCGAGAGATATTTTTGCCATTTCGCATACAAGCTCTTTACACTTCTCAACAGCGAATGCAGGCATATCTAAAAATCTTTCGTCAAGAGTATCAAACACATCAAGCTCGTGCTCGTCCTTTTTAGTTTTAATTGTTTTGACAGCAAGTTTCTCAATCAGAGAGCAAAATGGTATAAGAATTACCGTTGACAATATGTTAAATAACGTATGAATAACAGCAATATCAAAAGCTGATGCTTTTGTTGTCATAAAACCAAAGTCTACAAAACCATTTAAAAGATAGAATATACCTGCAACAACAATAACACCAATCATCTTGATATAAAGGCACGAAAAAGCAACACGCTTGGACTCGGTATTTCCGGTAATTGCAGAAATAATAGGTGTAATTGTTGTGCCAATATTCTGACCGAGTATAACCGGAATTGCGGTTGAATACGGAATCACACAAGTTAAAGCAAGTGCCTGAAGCACACCGACCGATGCAGATGATGACTGAATAATTACAGTAAAAAGTGTTCCCACCAATATTCCCATTACAGGATTGTTTGAAAACATTGTGAGTATGTTGGTGAATGACTCATTATCTCTTAGTCCCTCAACCGCCGAGCTCATTGCATCCATACCAAACATCAGTATCGCAAAGCCAATCAAAATAGAACCTGTGTTTCTTTTAGTATCAACCTTAGCCGTCATTGTCATTATAAGTCCGATTGCTGCAAGAATAGGCGTAAAAGATTCAGGCTTGAAGAGCTTAATTATCATAGCAGTACCGTTAATATCAGCAGTACTCAAAAGCCAGGCTGTTACGGTTGTTCCAATATTAGCACCCATTATAATGCTGATAGTTTGCCCTAAATTCATAATACCTGAATTTACAAATCCGACAAGCATTACAGTTGTAGCAGAGGAGGATTGAATTATTGCTGTTACGATAAGACCTAGCAAAAAGCCCTTCCATCTTGTTGATGTAAGTCTTGCAAGTATAGACTCAAGCTTACCACCTGCAAGCTTTTTAAGACTGTCTCCCATCAGGTCCATACCGTACAAAAACAGCACCAGTCCCCCTATTAAACCTAAAATACTAAAAATATCCATATTCCCCTCCAAAAATAACACATTACATTTTAATGCTTCACTATATTATAACATTAAATAAAGAATATATCAACCAAATAACCAAAAATTATGACAAAAAAATAAGATGGCAATAGATATTGCCGTCTTATTTAAATGACATATTACTTAAGATACTTTGCAACCTCTGCAGCAACAAGCTTTGTAATCATTTCAATATTATTTGATGACACAGATGTTCTACTTCTCAAATCAGCCTTTCCATTACTGCTGAAAAGCTGCATTTTCTTCATTGTTTCCTGTTTAACAGCTTCAACCGCAGCAGGAATAAGGTCAATAAGTCCCTTATCCATACTCTGGAACTTCTTAAATTCAGCCTCAACAGCAGCTACATTGATATCAGTAAAGATATTGACCTTGCTAATGCCTTCTTTTATAGCAATTCTGAAATCGTTATCAGTAAGACCTGAACCACCGTGAAGTACCAGAGGAACGTCAACAGTATTAGCGATTGTGCGTATTCTCTCGAAATCAAGTTTAGGAGGAAGCTTATATGCACCGTGAGCATTACCTACTGCAATAGCAAGTGCATCAACACCTGTCTTTTCAACAAAGTCCTTTGCAAGCTTGGGGTCGGTAAAATACTTTGACGGGTCATCCAAATGGTCGCTTCCCTCTGCAGAGCCTTCATTATCGCCTACATGACCAAGTTCACCCTCAATCGTAGCTCCATATGAATGTGCGATATCAGCCATTTCCTTTACCTTGCGTACATTATCATCATATGAATCTGTTGAACAGTCGTACATAATTGAACTAAAACCAAGCTCCAAGGCCTTGACACAGGTATCAAAAGTAAGACCATGGTCAAGATGAACAACTACTGGCACGGATGCCTTCTTTGCCATAGGAATCAAATAGTATGATACCTCATCTAATGGACCATACGGAAGTAAAACTTCAGCAGTGCCCATAATAACGGGAGACCTTGTAGATTCAGCTGCATTGATAATACCGCGTGCAAGTTCAAGATTGACTGCATTAAAAAGTCCCACAGCATAACGATGCTCTTTAGCCGGCCTTAAAACTTCATTCATGTTTACTAACATAATTTTATTCCTCCTAAATTGTATATTACTACAAAATTATACTTTTATTACCTCAACATCACACTCATCAAGCATAAACATTAAGTGTTCGTTAATGTCTGCATCAGTTACAAGATAATCAATATCTTCAAACGTTGCAAGCTTCATATATCCAACTCTGCCTATCTTTGTCTTATCGCAAAGATAATAGGCTTTTCTTGCGTTTTTAAGCATTCGTTGTTTAATATAGCACTCCTGCTCATTTCCCTCAAGGATAATTAAATTATCCCCTATCCCCTTGCTCGAAAAAAACATTTTATCAGCAAAAAAGTTATCCGTTATAAAATTCTCCGTCATTGCACCTACAAAGGACTGATTGTTACTAACCATACCGCCAACTGCTACAAGTTTAATTCCTTCTACACTTGCAAGCTCGTTTACAACTCTTATTGAGTTTGTAATTACGGTTACGTTATTCATATTCTTAATTTCCTTTGCCATATAGAATGTCGTAGTGGATGCATCAAGAAATATTGTGTCTCCAGATGCTATTGACATCACTGCTTTTCGGGCAAGAGCTTGTTTAATTTCAACATTAAGAGCCTTCCTTTTTTCAAGTGATAGCTCATAACTGCCTTCATTTATCGGGAGTGCTCCGCCATGCGTTCTTCTTAAAAGCTCTTTTGCTTCAAGCTTTTCCAAATCACGTCTTACAGTTTCTTCGGTAACTCCCATCTCGCTGCTCAATTTACTTACCATAACAGAACCCTCGCTGCTTAGCAGCTCAAGTATTCTTTTTTGTCTTTCAAGTGCAAGCATTATTTTCCTCCTTTTCTGATGTTAAAATCTTAAACATCAAAATCAAAGAATTTCATAATCTCACCATGAGGATTTGGAATTACTGCCTTGCCATACATTTTTCCAAGCGGTTTAGCTTCTATTTCACCTGCTTCAACAGCAGCCATCACTGCTGAGACACTTCCCTTTACAATTAACGTTACAAGTCTTCCACCAAGACGTTTTTCTGTATGTATAAGCCTGACATCTGCAGCTTTTAGCATTGCATCAAGCCCTGTTACAGATGCAACAAGTCCTGAAATCTCCAACAAGCCTATTGCAAAATCAGTTTCAGGTAACTCAACTTCTTTTCCTAAAAAGTTCTTAGGAAGCTTTTTATTATACTTATCTTTATTTATATCAAGAAGATATGCCATCTTATCGACATCCTCGCCGGGCCTTGGAATAACGTGAGATACTATGTATTTGCCCTCAGCTTTGGCATATGCCTTACCTGCCTCAATAGCAGCTCTTACAGCAGCATCATTTCCCTCAATCTTAATTACCATAACCAAGGGTGCAGGAGCCGCTTCACTCTTTGGTCTATTTCTGTCAAAAGCAATAACCTTAACATCAGCAGCCTTTGCTGCTATATCTGCTGCATATACCGCAGTTGTAAAGCTATATACTTCAAGTAATCCTAATGCGTTCATATATTCCCTCCGTAAGAAAATTATACAATGTGAAGTCCATCAACCATTACGCAGCGACGCTGTCTTGTAAAGGAATGAGCAGCAGTCAATCCCTCACCTGTAGGACCTGCTATAGTAAAGGTTGTATAGCCCTCGCCGCCTGCACCAATACCTGCATACGACGGTGCATTCTTAACAAATATTGTCGTTTCAACAGCTCGTGCAAAATTTGTAAGATTGTCAATATTCTTAGAATGAATATGTGCTGAATGCCTGTTACCGTGTTCTGCAACAACAGCTTTTTCAATAGCTTCATCAATATCAGCAACACGAACAACTGCTAAAATCGGCATCATCATTTCTACCTGAACAAACGGGTGAAGTGCATCTGTCTCGCATATAATCAATCGTGCATCGGAGTTGATACCGAGTTCTTTTAAGAACTTTCCTGCATCCTTGCCTACCCACTTTTTATTTATAGAGTATTTGCCATCCTTTTCAATAAGAGCTATTTTTACAAGCTTGTCTATCTGCTCACCCTTTATAAGATAAGCACCGGCCTCTTGCATTCCTGCAATAAGGTCGCTTGCGATTGAATCTACTGCAAAGCACTCCTTCTCGGCTATGCACGGCAAATTGTTATCAAAGCTTGCGCCTGCAACTATATCTCTTGCAGCCTTTTTAATATCAGCAGTTTCATCAACAATTACAGGGGGATTGCCTGCGCCGGCACCTATTGCCTTTTTGCCCGATGACAGCAGAGTTCTTACAACTCCCGGACCGCCGGTTGCAACAAGCATACGTACAATCGGAGATTTCATCATTTCATTAGAGGTCTCCATTGTGGGTTTTGAAACTGAAACTACAAGATTTTCAGGTCCACCTGCCTCGAGTATTGCTCTGTTAATAAGGTCAACTGCATAATTTGCTGTCTTACAAGCATTCGGATGTGGATTAAATACTACTGCATTACCGCCTGCAAGCATTCCTATTGAGTTACAGATAACTGTTTCACTCGGGTTGGTTGATGGGGTAATACTTCCTATAACGCCGTAAGGTGCCATTTCAATAAGTGTTAATCCGTCATCACCGGTAACAACTGATGGTTTTAAGTCCTCTGTACCGGGAGTTTTATTAGCAACAAGCTGATGCTTTATAATTTTATCTGTTACTCGTCCCATTCCGGTCTCACTTACACCAAGCTTTGCCATTTCTTCTGCTTCTTTTAATGTAAGCTGTCTGATTTTCGCTATAATCTGCTCCCTTTGTTCTATAGAATAGGAACGGTATAGCTTATATGCCTTATTTACCGCCTCTAACGCGTCTGTCATACTGTCAAAAACGCCCTTATATGAACGGTTATCTTCTGTCTTATTAACATTATTAAGGACAGTCTTAACTATCTCAGCAATCTGTCTTTCATCAATATTCACAGTCTCTCAACGCCTTTCATATTATTTATATATTAACTACTTAAAGTATTTTTTTCCAAACTTCGGGGTCAGGATTAGGTATTACAGACGAATCTATAAACATACCCTTATCCTCAGATGCAGCTCTTGCATTTTCAATAGCCGCACTTACGCATGCAACATCACCTGTTAAAATTAGATACGATTTTCCGCCCATACTCTTTGCCAAGCGAAGTTCAACTAATGTTACATCTGCACTTTTAGCCGCTGTATCTGCGGCAACAATAGCCGAGGCTACTGTATTTGTTTCAATAACACCCATCGCACGCGGATTATTTACCTCTACAGTACCGTAAATTGCAGGAAGGACCTCTTCGTGAATGTTACCGAGCACAAAGCTATCAACCAGCTTTTCATGAAATTTAGCCTTTGCAGCATCAACAGATGCTTTTATCGCACTAAGCTCGCCTGTAATAATAACAATATACTTACCAGGACAAACAACCTTTGCTTCAATAATGTCAATATTTGCAGTTTTAACAAGTGTATCAGCAGCCTCAATTCCTGTTGGAACTGTGCTGTACTCCACCATAGCTATCGCTCTTATCATTATCTCACTTCCTGCCAATTAAGCAGAGCCTCGGCATCGCCAAATTAGGCGATGCCCGTCTGCTATAATTCTTTAATCAAAGTCCCACTGCATCATCAATAATACCAACGATTGATGCATCAACCGGAGACTCTTCAGCATCACAGCCTATTCTTGCTGCGCTGCCTACTGCTACTAAAACATCTTCCCCTATTCCGGCTCCGACATTATCAATAGCAACTATCCTGCCTTTTACAGCCATATTCTCAAATGGCTCTACAATCAGGAATTTATTACCTAAAAGGCTTTCATTTTTACGTGTGGCAACTATACTGCCAACGACCTTTCCAACTATCATCAGAAATCACCTTCTGTTCAAGATTTGCGGAGGTTGATTATTTGATTGTCGGAAGAATCTTTTCAACATCACCATGGGGTCTGGGAATTACGTGTGTAGCGATGATTTCGCCAAGCTTTGTA